>NVTF01000083.1 GCA_002401485.1 Elusimicrobiota bacterium
CGTTGACGCGTCTCTTAAAGAGCGATGATGCCGGGCTGTCTCGCGCCGCAGCGCGATCGTTGGCCGGGCTCGGTCATGAAGAGGTGGAGGTCTTGCTGCGTGCGCGACTCGATTCAAAACACGCGGGAAACAGGATCGACGCGGCGTTTGCGTTGGGACTCATGCAGGAGCGCATCGGCGTCATGACGCTGGATGGTTTTTTGGAGGAAGTCGACGGTCCGTATGCGGACGGTGTTTCGGCTGCCGGGGCTCTTGCGGAGTTGGGTCGAACCAATGGTCTCGCCTATCTGGCGGAGTTGCTGAAGCCATCCGATAAAAAATGGCGTAACGCGGCAATCGACGCGCTTGGAGCCTCCAAAGCGCCTCGGGCTATTCTTCCACTGGCTGCTTTGCTTGAAGACCCCAGTCCTGCGACGCGCTTGCGTGTGATTGAAGCCCTCGAAACCGTAGGGGGCGACCGAGCTGCATTTGAATTGCGGCGACAGCGCGACGATTCGGAGCCGGAGGTGCGGCGCGCGATTCGTTTCGCGCGGGCGCGGCTTGGGGATTATGTTCTTCCTTAGCGCGCTTCTCTTGGCCGCTGCCGCGGCACCCCAAGCCGGCATTATTGAATTTGATGCCGCGGATTATCCGCGCCACACGGTCGATTTTGCGTTAGAGGCGGAACCGTGTTCGAAAAACGGGATTAAAGATGTGTTGTTTTCATCGGAGCTTCGGTGGCAAGGAGCCAAGCGAAAGTCCTCTTCCGGGCGTATTCGATTGCTCCGCCAGTGGACAAAACATATCGGTGATATTGAGGCTGCCGCCCGGTACGGGGAAGAGCGTTCCTTCGTGGAAGGGGGGAATGTTTATTGGGCGGTGGCTCCCGAAGGGCTTATCCCTTATCTTGAGATGGATCTGCGTCCCGGAGACAAGCTCATAATTTATTTCGTTTTCGTCGGGTGTGAGGGCGGGCGTCCGCTATTTGCGATTGAGGAATACGCCGAGCCTGAACACTATGATGCGATTGATGAGCAGGATGTTGTTATCTAATTCGTTATCGGGATCGAATTGTAAAAACACGCACGTCTTCGTCCCAGGAGGCGCCGCTTTCATCAACGGCCTTCACGATGTCTGAGTAGCGGCTTATGCCTTTGATGATGCTCGATACCTGCCGGTCGACTGCAAGCACGCGCAGCATTTCCACAGACTGCGTGTGGCCCTTCGGGAGTTCCGCCACCAAACGAATGCCAGCGGCGCGATGTTTTTCGTCCGGGTAGACCAAGGGGGAGGCTGCTTGGATCCGGTTGTTTCGGGCGCCATCGGATGGAAAGACGAGAATGGCGTTGCCGTCAAAATCAACGCTGAAGAGGTATAGGCGTGCGTTTTTGGAGGTTGTCATGATCGCCCGCGCATCCTGGCCCGGACTGAAGCGGTTTTGGTTGAGCATCATTTCAACGGAGAAGGCGCCTCCCCGTGCGGAGCGTTTAAGGCAGGTCTCAAGCGTTAAATGGAAGTAGCCTCCGCCTGTATGGGAGTCCGTGATTTTTTCCGCCTCGATTCTACTGGAACGTGTTGCCCGCAGAACTGCCTCTATTTGTCCGGTGAGGGCTCCATCGGTGAAATCAGGAAGGCTGCGGGGTTTGCGATCCAACAGGCGGCCAACGGCCTTTCGTCGAGCCAACGAGAGCGCCGCCGCGCGTGAGGCGTCTCGAGACCCCAGGCCGTGGACGTGAACGCGGGATTCAATCCATTGGCACCCATCCGTGCCGGGACGATCGAGAAAAACCGCGTCGGATTTTTGCTCTTTTTGTGAAAACAACGATGCGGCGACAGCGTCGACTGCGGCGGTTTTTTCCAGGAGCGCGCGCATTTTAGTGCTCAGCGTTGTTACTTCGGAGGTGGTGCCGATCAGGGTGGCCGATTCTGTTTCCAGCAGACGGGTCACTACCCGGATTTTTCGTTTGCTGATCCTTTCTATGCGGCCGACCAGAAGATAACGAGCGCCTGAAAATTTTCCGATTTTAGCCGCTGTCGAGGGGTCGCCCAGTCCCGTCATCCCCAAGCGGATCTCTCCGAGCATACGGCTCACATATTGACGATCGAGAACGGTGAATCGTTTCTCCGAGAGTGCGCGCTCGGCAATTGCGTCAGCGAAGGCTCGGCCCAATTCGGAGGCCTGGCCGTTTTCGGATTCAAACGGCATCACTGCCACGTTGGCGCCTTTTTCCGCGGGAAAGGCGAACAGAGTTTCCGAGAGTTTGGAGGCTGTTTTTTCCATGCGGCGCATGGAATGTGCGGGAGTGGCGGCGGCGAGGAGTAGGAATAAGGCGATGATTCGCATCAGCGAGGCTCCATGAGGACGGCGTCGTCCGGACCGTTGAGGTGCGGCGTTTGGCGGCGGTTGTCGCGTCGGGCGTCATCGGTGACGCGCGGTGCGAGGCGTTGAAAAAGGGTCTTTACGGTTATCATTTCCCCTGGGGAGGCGAGCTGGTTTAAAGAATCTAGCAAATGAAATGTGAAGAGGCCGTGGCTTTCGTGCTCTAGGGAGCCCGCTATTTCCTGCGGCCCTGAGGCCGTTATTGTTGTTAGGCGCGGGACGGGCGGCGTGGGCAGGTCCACCTTGACAACAAGCGGGCGTATTCCCTTTGCGAGGACGGAACGTCCGCCGATGCCCGAAAAGCAGGCGTCGATAAAAACAAATACTTGGCGGGCCTTTAACGCCGCGAGCCGTTCATAGAGGCGTCTTAACGGGTAGGCGGTGGATTTAAGAAATCGGGGATCGGCGTCCCATGGGACGAGGTAAGCGGTTCCCGACAAGGGGTCGGGAGCGCCGTGTCCGGACCAATACAGTACAAGTGTTCCACCCTCCGGAATATTGAGCGGCAGCCACTCTTCGATGTATTTTGCGAACCCCGTTTTTGTTGCGTCCTCGCCTTTGAGCGTGATGATGTTTCGTTTGGGCCAGCCGGCCGCCTCGAGATGAGCCGCGACCGCATCGGCATCGTGGGCGGCATAGTCGGCGTTGGAAACCCGCTGGTAGTCTTCAATGCCGACAACAAGCGCGAATCGTTTTTGGTCCGGGGTCCGCTTATAGGTTGGTTTGTCCGCTTTTGATTCTCCGCCTTTTTTGCTGCGCCTTTTGATGATGACGAGGTCTCCGGCGGAGTCGATCAGTGCCGGTTTAGGTTCGGGTTTGGGCCGATTGATCGTGGTGAGCAGGGTCTGCGCATCGCGACGAACCGTTTCTTCGAGCAAGGCGACGATGGTGGGATGATCTCCGAAACGCGCGGCGTCGATGGCGGATTGTTTGATGGGGGCTCCCGCAGTCAGTAGCGTCGTTACGACTGTTGCGTTGCCGCTGGCTGCCGCCGCGACCAGGGAGTCGGGCGTCGCGGAGGATCCGGCTGAAAGCAGCAGTTGGATTCGCTGCAGATCTCCCGCCGCAGCGGCACGGCTGAGCGCCAGCGACCCGTAGTATCCTTCGGTATCGGCTCCGCAGACAAGAAGTTTTGCGAGGGTGTCTGCGTTATCGGCTTCGCTAAGCTGGCGTTCGCAATCTTCAGGCCGGGGGCGGGTCTGTGTAAAAAAGAGCGTTAAAAATTCGGGATCGTCGGAACGCACCGCGTGATACAGTTCTCCCGGCGCGGAGCGTGCGTTTGCTTTGAGCAGTACTGCGGCGGCGGCGAATCGACTTTTTGCGAGAGCACGTGCGAGCGGGGTTCGACGGCCCTTGGCGGGGACGCGGTTTGGATCGGCGCCCGCGGCGAGCAGGCGCTGCACAACCTTCGGGTCGCCTTTTTCCGCGGCAAGTCCAAGCGCCGTCGTGTAGTCATCGATGGAGGCGTTGGGGTCGGCGCCGCGCGTTAGAGTTTCGTCAATGGCCGCGTGATCACCCGCCGCGACCGCGCGCTCAAAAAATTTCTGTGCTCCGGTTCGTGTTCGTCCCTCCAAATAATCGGCGAGTTGGGGGAAGCCGCGGTCTCTCGCATGATCCGCGTCGGCCAAGGTAGGCTTAAAGCCGCGCGCGAGAAGCGCATCGACGAGTTGTTTGTCTCCGCTGTCCACTGCAAAATAAATGGGACTTCGATGTTGGTGGCGAAGCTGGGTGTCCACGCCCGCATCAAGAAGTGTATGAATCGCGATTTTGTCTCCGGAACGAATCGCGCGGATAAGCGACGGCGTTGTGCGCGATGGCTGGGGTTTTTTCGGTTGCGAAGCGCAGGAGATGAGAAGAAGGCTCACAAGACCTATCAATCGCTTCATCTCGCGAGTTCCTTTATTGCGGGTTGGTACTCCTGTGCCGCTGCCTTTTCAAGCAGCATCCGGCCGCGTTTGATATCGCGGTAGGGACCGAGATCCCGGGAAAAGAGCAAGCCAAGGTTGTATTGGGCGATCGCGTATCCTTTGTCCGCGGCCTTCTCGAACATTTCAAAAGGGGTTCGAAGGTCTTCGTTGCCGAGCAGCAATGCGCCTAAGTTAATTTGCGCCAGAGGGTGGTTTTCCGCGGCGGCGTAGAGCTGGATTGATCCTTTTTCATTGGCAATCACTCCCCAGCCGTTTTGCAGGATTTTTGCGAGCATGAATAAGGCGTGCTCATCCTCCTCTTCGGAGGCTCGGTAGCCGATCCAATCGATGGTTGCATCGTCGAATTGAGCGTTTGGGTTGGAGATGGAGGAGGCCTTTAGAATCTTCTCCAATCCGGCGATGGCATTGGTAGGCGTGCCGTATCCTTCATGCAAATAGACGCCGATTCGATAAAGTGAGGGAATATAGTCCTTTTCTGCAGCTTTGGCATACCACCCGTAGGCGGTTTTAGGGTCCTGGCGGACACCCCGTCCTTCGCGAAAAAGGTCCCCTAGGAGAGCCATTGCGGCCGGGTCCTGAGCGGCGGCGGCGACCAAGGACAAATGAGCGGCTTTTTCGTAATGCCCGTTTCTGTAGGCAAGGCGTGCGACCTCTACAGAGGAAGACGCGTTGGCGATAATCGGTGAAATTAGCAGGAAAAGGAGAAACTGCACGCCGTTATGATAGCAAGAGTGCGGAACCTTGGGGTTGATGTGGTGTCGTAGAAATACCCTTCGGAGGAGACATTATGAAGCTGCTGAGAACTGTTATCGTCGTCGTCGTCGCGCTTGTTTTTGCCGGGGCCGGTCCGGCCCAGGCCGCCTCACTTAAATCCATGGCTAAAAAGCTCGCGAAAGGTCTAAAGGGGCAAGAGAATCAAAAGGTTGCCGTTTTATCTTTTCCTTATCATGACGGAAGCATCGGCGTTGGTTCGACCGTTATTCAAGAACGATTGACCACGTATTTGGCGGAAACAGGAAAGGTCGAAGTGATCGAGCGGCGATTGTTAGACAAGGTGCTCGGCGAAATGAGGCTGGGGAGTTCGGGCGTTGTGGATTCTGCGACGGCGCAAAAACTAGGGAAAATTCTTGGTGCGGCTGCGGTGGTGACCGGCACTCTTCATGATTTGCCTAAAACAAACAAGGTCGAAATCAACGCGCGGCTCGTTAAGACGGAGACGGCGAAAATTCTTGCCGCTAATCTCGTACGTGTAGAACGCAGTTGGGTTGACCGTCTTCCGGTGATCGTTCGCCCGCTGCCGCCGCAGCCTGCAGTGAGCAATCTTTCCCAGATTGCGATTCTCCTGGATACGAGCAGTTCGATGGACGGTCTAATCGATCAAGCGAAAACGCAGTTGTGGAAAATAGTAAATGAACTCGCGGAGACAAGGGAGGATGGGGAGGCTGTTGTTGAAGTCGCTCTTTATGAATACGGCAACAGCTCGTTGAGTACCCGTGCGGGTTATATTCGCCAGGTTGTTCCTTTTACCAAGGATCTCGACTCTTTGTCTGAGGCCTTATTTGCTCTACGCACCAATGGCGGCAGTGAATATGCCGGTCAGGTGATCGGACGCGCGGTTCACGATTTATCGTGGTCGCGCAAGCGGGGTGTTTATAAAGCCATTTTCATCGCCGGCAACGAATCGTTCGGGCAAGGCCCGGTGAATTATCGCGCGGCGGTTCGCAGCGCGAAATCCGAAGGCATCTTCGTTAATACGATATTCTGCGGTTCGCATCAGCGCGGAATTGCCGCTTCCTGGAAAGATGGCGCGGTGCTGACGGGCGGGGACTACTTTGCGATCGATCAGGATCGCGTCGCCATCGCAATGGTGACTCCTCATGATAGAGAAATTGAGCGATTGGGCCGTGAATTGTCCGATACCTATGTGCCGCTAGGCTCGTATGGAAAAAAAGCGAAGATGCGTCAGAGGCGAGCGACTTCCGCAGCGCGTAGTCTCGCCGGCGCTTCGGTGGAGCGCGCTTTGTTTATGGCGAAACCGCAATATTCACAGAGCGCCGATTGGGACGCCGTCTCTAAAGCGGCTCAAGGAGCCGCGATTGCGGAAGATTCGCTGCCGGCTGAGCTGCGCGAGATGGATAAGAAGGACCGGGAGAAAACGCTTAAACAAAAGGCGGAGAAACGCTCACGGCTTCAAACGAAGATCAGAAAACTCAATAAGAACCGAAAGGAATTTCTTAAGAATAAGCGCCCGGCCGGCGGCAGAGCGTCTACGTCACTGGGTGATGCGGTGCTGGACGCCGTGCAGGCGCAGCGTCAGCGTTGAAGCGGTTTATTGACAGCAACAACGCGGGCAGAAAGATTAGATCTGTAAACAGCGCCGCCGTCAGCACGAAGGCGACCATGATGCCGAAGTTGACGTTGGGAATGAAGGTCGCAAAGGCGAACGCTCCAAAGGCTCCGACGAGAATGACGGTGGTCACGATGAGGGCGGGAGCGGTGTGGGTCAAAATACGTGCGATCGCATCACGCCGGGAGTGACCTTCGCCTGTCAGGCGTTTGAAGTTTGCCAGGAAATGGATGGTGTCATCAACGGCGATCCCGAGACAGACGCTTGTCACCAGGGTTGTGCCGATGTCGAGCGGTTGCCCCAGTATGCGCAAAAACGCGCCTCCAAGAATCAGCGGTATGACATTGGGCAGCAGCGCGATCGCTCCAAGTCGCAACGAGCCGAAGGCGTAAACAAGCAGTCCGCTGACGAGAAGCAACGCCAGGGAAAGAGAGATTAGAAAGGACTTCACGATCTTTGGATTCATCCCGGACCAGAGCAGTGCCTTCCCCGTAAACATCGCGTCGAGCCCTACCTCCTTCGCCTTCGCCTTAAACTCCTTAAGAGTTTTGATCACCGTTGCGGAGTCATGTTTGGTCCAAAGCGCCGTCATGCGAACGGCGTCGTTGTTTAGGGTGACGCGGTCGTTGATGTCCATGCCTTGGGGCAGGCTCATCGTGTACAGGAATTGTTCTTGTGCGACCGTGCCTCGGTCGCCGGGTAGTTTAAAGGCTTCGGGATCGCCGCCATGCAGGGACTGATTGACGGATTTTAGAACGTCGATGATGGAAACCGTTTTTGAAATATAGTCCTTGGTTCGTAGCCAGTTTTCGTATGTCTCCACTTTCTGGAGAAATTCAGGGTCCTTGGCTTCTTCGGCACCGCCAGCGTCAAAAACGATTTCCGGCCCCATGGATCCGCCCAGGTTCGTCTCAATAAAATCATTCGCTTCCTGCAGCCAATAATCCTTCGCGAAATACTTAAAGGGATCGGAATTAACGACATTGCCGGCGGCAAGAAAAATCGAAGCCGTGATGAGAATTCCAAATCCTCCAAGAATTAATTTGCGTTGAGATTCGAGGGCGGTCGTCATTCGTTCCGCGAAGGGGGTTGTTTTATCGAACCTGGGCGCATCCTCGACTTCACGCACCCGCAATGGCAGCAGGACGAGTAAGGGCCCGACTGCGAGGTAGGTGACGACCCAGGCCAGGAGTGTGCCAATCCCGGAGAGAAGGCCGAGTTGCGCGAGCGGAAGGAGTTCGGCGGTTGTGAAACTGAAGAACCCGATTGCGGTTGAAAGGCTCGTGAGCAGGGTCGGGACAAAATTTTTCTCCAGGGATAGGCGCGCCGCGTACTTGCGGTGGAGTCCCGCGCGGCGGTTTCGATAGTAGGTGACGAGGATGTGCACCGCGTCGGCGATTCCGATTGCGATCAGAAATTGCGGGATGATGGCCGTCATCGAAGAAAATGGAATTCCACCCCACCCGGCGATGCCGATGGTTAACGAGATCGTCATGAAAATGACGATCATCGGCAGGAGTACGCCGCCGATGCCTCGAAAAATCCAGACGAGCAGCAGCACGGTGACAAGGACGACGGCGGGAATCAGGCGGCTCATGTCATCGACCGTGCTTTCATCGAAGGCCTGGGTGATGGCGGCTGCGCCCGTAATAAAGAAGCGGTGGTCTCCCCTGCCCTCGTACTTTTTTAAAATATTTCGGATGCCGTTGATATTCCCGGCGTAATCCGGAGACCCCTCAAAGGAGGGTTTTAGGGCCAGGAAAAGCGCCGTTGTTTTTGCGTCCGGGCTGATTAAATACCCGGGCAGCACGGGGTGGGCGAGGGCGATGGCGCGCCGCGTGTTGAGGAATTCCGTTGTGAGTTTCTCATCGAGCGGCAGAAAGCGGTCCACCAGAATATCGTCGTCTTGGGCGTGCACCCAATTGTAGTTTGCGAGGCTGTCGACGCGAATGGTGTCGGGGACCAACCATAAGGTTTCGGTCAACTCATTAAGGATCGTCGCCGACTCTTCATCTAAAATTCCCGAGGGGCTGTGCATCACAACAACCGAGGATTCATCGTTGCCGAAGCGCCGCTCAAAGGCGTCAAAGGCGATCAGGTCGGGATCTTCTTCGTGAAACCAAACGCGATACGAGAAGTCGGCTTTGATGCGTGCCGCCCCGGGAACAATAACAGCAGCGAGGGCCAGGACCACGAGCAGTGCGCTTTTGGGTCGCTCCACAACGAAGTCGACGAAACGTCGGGCAAGGGGATGAAGGGGCTTGGTGGACATTAATTCCTCAGAAATGGCGAGTGATCGTTAAATGGATTTGGTCCGCAGCACGCAGGGTTTCCAATCCCGTTGCCGTGACGGATTTTTTCGGCGCTTGCACGATGCGAAACCCCGTTTTAATGCTCCAGGAATCCGTGATGCGTTGGGAATACCGTGCGCTCCAGAGAAATTCGGAATTCCGCTCGATGTCAACGAGGATGGAGGCGAAGATCTCTTTGGATTGGGCGTCATTGAAGGCATGGCGCACGCCCAGAAGAATATCGTTTTGAAACAGATGCAGACCGGCCCGGGTCTCTCGATTGACCCCGAAGACGCGTTGGCCTTCTAGAATAAGCGTACTTTCCGATCCCGATGCGCCATTCCATCCGACCTCCAGGCCGATGGCGGCTTGTCCGTGATCTTCCTGTGAAATGATTCCAAGGCGCGTCGGGCGGTTGGGATTTTGAAAATCGCGCCAAGCCAGCTCCACCTTGGCCAGCCAAGGCCCCAAGGCCTGCTGGTAGGTCCCCCCGAATTGAGAGACTTCGAGATAAATGGGTGTCGGGCGGCCGTTGCGGGGATCGATGGCAGCGACGGGCTGGCTGCGGTCCCGGTGGTGAACGACGTGCGCCGCCAAATCGGCGGACCCGATCGTTTGGGCAATACGAACCGCGCCCTGAATTTCCAGACTTCCCCGCGAAAGCGAACCGTCGCGCGCGACCCAGAGAGCGTCACCGACTTCCGTGCCCGAGAGGCTGAGTCGTGAGGCGCCGCCTGGAAGTTGCGGAGCAAAACGAACCGGAAGAAAATAAGCTTCAATCGCGCCGTCTCCAATTGCGCGGGACACGCGCAGTGCCGGTTCCCCGATTTTTTCCGCATTTTCAATATCCGAATCGAAGTTGCGGCTATTGAGAATGTCTGCGGGATGGAAGGCTTCGGTAGCAGTCCAGTTGAAGAGTTGTGTTCCGGCGCGAACCTTCCAGCCGGCCTCTCGCCAGCCGACCCATAATTCCTCAACGAGGACGATTGTTCTGCCGGGGTCGAAGAGGTCAAACCGGCTGAACACGCGTCCCAGGCCGCGGTAAAATCCCTTTTTGGTTTTCAACTCCGCGCGAAATACAGGTCCGAGATTGAAATCCTCGGTTGTTGCGTGTGCATCCCCTTGGAAGAGGCGGCTTTCCATTCCTAATTCACCCCGAACACGCACGGACGCAGAGGCCTCCGGCGCGGCGAGCAGTAGAGTAAGTGCAAATAGAAGCACTAGTCCTCGAGATTCTCCTTGTCGAAATCGCCTTTCGGGTGCGGGGCCGGTATTTTGCGTTTCGACCAGGTCAGGGTGGACTTCTTTCGCGTTTGGTGGTTTTCGATGTTAATCGCGCCGGCCCGCCAGTATTTCCCGTAATTTTCGAAGTTTGTGAAATGGGATGTCTTGAGCAGTTCGCCCTTGCGGTCGAAATATTCGACCTTGGTCGGCCAGAGGTAGACGCGGTCGACCCAGAGTCGTTGTTTCGTGTAGCCGCTGCGGTAGGTGGGCACGCGTTCGATGAGCCAGGCGGGTCGTTCTTCGTTTGTGGTCTCTTTGATGAATTTATGGGTGAATTTTTCCGGTTCTTGGGACCCCAGGTCTTCGTACGCGAATTCACTACCCATGAAGGCGCCTGATTTGTTGCGTGAGCTGATTCGTTTAACGCGCTTAATCGCGGGCAGATAGAGCCATTGGTCGTCGTCCTTTTTTTTGTGCGTCCAGGTAAGCATGCGTGTTCCTTTGACATCGGCGGGCCATTGGAACTCAATAATGGACTTATCCCCGTCTCCCTTGACCTCAAGAATTTTCGAGATCATTTTCCGTTTCACTTCATCCCCATGGGCGTTGGTTAGGGTCATCTCCATGTCGGCGCTCTCGCCCCGGTAGCCGATATTCCATCGATCTCCGAGTTCCGCGATCGCTTGCCCGATGGCCTCCGGCGTTTCCCCCTTCGGGGTCGGGTGCGGCTTGAATTCTTTTGCGTCCGTTGATAAGACGGCGGTGAGTAGGATGGCTGCGGCGATATTCATGCGTTCTCCTCGTCTACGAGTTCTCCGATGGTTTCGGGGTCGTAATGGTGGTCGATGGCTTCATCTCGAAAACCCATACCCCTCAGGCAAAATCGCACGGCTTGGATGACCAGTTTATCTCGCGGAATGCCGTAGTCCACGGCGCTTTTCCCCGGGAGGCGAACAAACAGCAGGGACGCCGCGACGTGGTGGCACATCCAGAGCCGCAGCGAGTCATCGATGGGCACATCGATGAGATCTCCCGTCTCTTTGGCGGCTTTCATGGACTCCAAAAAGAGGTCTAGAAATTGATCCTTGAAATTTTCCAAAAACAGGGTCGCGAACTGTCCGTCATCTAAAAGGCTGCTCGCCATAAGGCGGGGCAGTGAGAGATCCTGTTCAATCACAATCCGGTGCATGAGTAGATGGATCATGAACACGAGTTTTTCCGTGGATGGAGGGATGATCTTAAATTGATCGAAAAGCGGATCGAGTTCAGGTAAGGCGCAGCTCTTAATTTGGATCTCTTCGTACAGGGTTTCTTTACTGGGAAAGTGTCTATAAAGGAGCGCCTCGGATACCCCGGCTGCTTCAGCCAAATCCTTGGTTGTTGTTCCGTGGAAACCGTTTTTTGCAAACACCGGGATCACGGCCTCGACGATAGCGGCGCGCCTTTCTTCTGAGCGCAGGCGTTTTCTTTGAGGCATATTAAGTAAGTTAGCACACACTTATATACAAAGGCAATGGAATCCTTGTGGGCTTAGGGTAATCATGGTAGAATTTCGTTTCTAATAAAGGATTTTCCAATAACATGACAACAATAACCGCTAATCGTTCAAAATCTATCGGAGCCTGGTCTCAGGCGCCAAAATGCCATTTAAAACCACTCGAAGACGCGACCCAGATTCTGGGTGACCTTCAGAAAACCGTTTTTGTTGTTGAAGACGCTGACGGACTTCGTCTCGTTACGGGTGGAGAGGCAAAACTCGGCGTTTCTGCCGCGGGGGAGGATCTCCCTCTTGTTGCAATTTCGCCGCCGATGCCTGCGACCCAGCTGGGAGATCCGACTTTTTGCGCCGATCACGGAATTCGCTTTCCATATGTTTCCGGTGCGATGGCCAATGGAATCGGTTCGGTCGAAATCGCTGTTGCACTCGCCCGCGAGGGCGCTCTTGGGTTTTTTGGAGCGGCCGGACTGGCACCCGCCGTTGTCGAGGCGGCCTTGGATCGTTTGGCTTCGGAGCTAGGTGATATCCCTTACGGGGCCAATCTTATTCACAGCCCCAATGAGCCGGATTTGGAAATGGAGATTGCAGACTTGTTTTTGCGAAAAGGCGTTCATTTGGTTTCGGCCTCGGCCTATTTGGGTCTCACGCTCCCGATTGTTAAGTATCGCTTGATGGGAATTCACCGTGCAGAGGATGGGACCGTCGTGACGCCCAATCGCGTCATCGCGAAGGTCTCACGTGTCGAGATTGCGACCCAGTTTTTCTCGCCCGCGCCGGAAAAATACCTCAAAGAGCTGGTAGCGAACGGCGATTTGACGCCTGAACAGGCGAAACTCGCTGCCGAAGTTCCGGTGGCTCAAGACATTACCGCCGAAGCCGATTCCGGGGGCCATACCGATAACCGGCCCTCCGTTACGCTTTGGCCGACGCTGCTGTCGCTGCGCAACCGAATGCAGGAAAAATTTGGATACGCACAGCGACTCCGGGTCGGGGCTGCGGGTGGGATTTCGACTCCGGCATCGGCGGCCGCCGCGTTTGCGATGGGTGCGTCCTATATTCTGATTGGTTCGGTGAACCAATGCACGCTCGAAGCGGGCACGTCGGATGCGGTCCGCAAGATGCTGGCTGCAGTGGGGCAGGCCGATGTATCGATGGCGCCCGCGGCGGACATGTTTGAGATGGGGGTGCAGGTGCAGGTGCTCAAGCGCGGCACGATGTTTGCCATGCGCGCGGCGAAGCTGTACTCGCTTTATTTGTCAAACGACAGCCTGGAGTCAATTCCCGCTCCTGAGCGCGCGCGGTTGGAAAAAGACATTTTCCGTGATACGCTCGAAAACACGTGGGCCTCAACTCGAGCGTTCTTCGAAGTCCGCGACCCTTCGCAGATCGAGCGCGCCGAAAAGAACCCTAAACACAAAATGGCGCTCGTTTTCCGTTCTTATCTCGGTCAGGCGTCGCGGTGGGCCAACGCCGGAGTCCCCGACCGTCAGCTCGACTACCAGGTCTGGTGCGGTCCTTCCATGGGGGCGTTTAATGAGTGGGCCGCTGGGTCGCCGCTCGCCGATTGGAGCAAAAGAGGTGTGGCCGATGTCGCAGCGAATTTATTGTACGCAACGGCGATTCAAACCCGTTTGAATTCCCTTCGCAGTCAAGGGGTTCAAATCCCGGCCTCCGTCGAAGTTCGTCCGATTGAAGAGGCGGGGTTGTGGGGGAGATTAGCGTGAAGAAGAACCGAAAGAAATCCTCCGTCGCCGAACCCATCGCCATTGTAGGATTGTCCTGTTTGTTTCCGGAGGCTGATGGCCGGGCCGCTTTTTGGGGCAATATTCGCAAAGGCAAGGACGCCATCGGCGACATTCCTAAGACGCACTGGAAGGATGGGGATTATTTTGACGCCGACCCGAAGCGTCCCGACATGACCTACGCCAAGAGGGGAGGATTTCTCTCGCCGGTCGATTTTGATCCTCTTGAGTTTGGACTCGCGCCGAAAGATATTGAAGCTACCGACACCTCACAACTTCTCGGAATGATGGTCGCGCGCGACGCGCTTCGCGATGCGGGTTACCGTGCTCCCGGAGACTCCGCGTGGAAGGGGGAAGGCCGTGAATTTGACGCGTCCCGTACGAGTGTCATTTTGGGCGTCACCGGAACCTTGGAGCTCGTCATCCCGCTCGGCGCCCGTCTCGGGCATCCCAAATGGAAGAAAGCGATGCTTGATGCCGGAGTGGACGCGAAAACGGCCGAGGATGCCGTGCGTAGAATTTCGGATAACTATGTTGGGTGGCAGGAGAATTCGTTTCCCGGCCTGCTCGGCAACGTGGTGGCGGGACGTATCGCCAACAAGCTTGATCTGGGCGGGACCAACTGTGTTGTGGATGCTGCCTGCGCCAGTTCCCTCAGCGCGCTGAATCTCGCGGGTCTTGAGCTTAGCAGCGGCAAAACCGATATGGTCGTGACCGGCGGGGTCGACACCTTCAACGATATTTTCATGTATATGTGCTTCAGTAAAACTCCCGCATTATCGCCAACCGGAAATGCGAAGCCCTTTGACTCCGAGGGGGACGGAACGATTTTGGGAGAAGGCGTGGGCATGATTGTGTTGAAGCGCCTTGCCGACGCCCAACGGGACGGCGACCACATTTATGCGGTAGTGAAGGGAATCGGCTCTTCCAGCGACGGACGCGGCACCGCGATTTATGAGCCCAACGCGGAGGGTCAGGTACGCGCGCTGCGCGCGGCTTATGAGAACGCGGGGATTTCTCCGGAGACCGTGGAGCTTGTTGAAGCGCACGGAACAGGAACCAAGGTCGGCGACGCGATAGAGGCCTCCGCGCTCGCGGAGGTGTATCAAAGCGCCGGAAAGGAAGGAACGTGGTGCGCGCTCGGGTCTGTGAAATCCATGATCGGGCATACAAAAGCCGCCGCGGGAATCGCCGGCATTATGAAGTCTGTGTTTGCTCTCGAGAATAAAACACTGCCGCCGACAATTAAGGTGACGCGGCCCAATGACAATGTCGCCCCGAAGGAAACCCCCTTCTATGTAAACACAAAACCCCGCCCGTGGATGGCGAGTTCGGAGCACCCCCGGCGAGCGGCGGTCAGTGCTTTAGGGTTTGGCGGAAGCAATTTCCATTGCGTGCTGGAGGAATACGGCGCGAAGAAGGCATCCGCCGATTTTGACGGCGATGCGGCGATTGCCGCGTTTTGCGGGCCGACGCGTGAGGCGATCACTCAGAAGCTTGCCGCCTTCCCTGTGACAGAAGGTTGGAAGACAATTCGCGCTGCTGCGGCTGTGTCGCGCTCGGTGTTTGATTCCGCCGCCCGCCATCGCTTGGTGTGTGTTTTGGAAAAGGATTCTGATGCCGCGCGGGTGCTGACCGGCGCAGCAACGATGTTCTCCGGAAAGCCGGACGCGTCAGCGTGGTCTACGCCCGATGGCGCATTTTATGGATCCGGCCCGGCGGGCAAACTCGCGTTTTTATTCCCGGGACAAGGCTCCCAGTATACGGGCATGCTCCGAGACCTCGCCTGCCAATTCCCCGAGATGCTCGATACACTCGCTGAGGCCGACGACGCCTGGAGCGACCCCGAGGGGAAATCGAGATTGAGCGACCGGATTTATCCTCATCCGACATTTAATGAAGGAGACGCGGACGCCGATGACCGGGCGCTGCGCGACACGCGAACCGCTCAGCCTGGAATCGGTGCGGTCAGTCTCGGCGCGGCGCGAATTTTAGATTACTTCGGTCTGAGTCCGGACTTGACCGGGGGACACAGCTATGGCGAGTTAACGGCTCTTTGTGCGAGCGGCCGTTTGACCTCTAGTGAATTTTTTAAGGTTTCGGGTCTTCGCGGGCGGCTGATGGCGGAGGGGCTCGGCGATAAAGGCTCTATGCTGGCAGTGCAGGCTCCTCTTGAGGAAGTCGCCTCCTATATAGAGGAAGGTGGTTTTGACCTTGTGCTCGCCAATAAGAACGCTCCAGCGCAGGGTGTGATTTCCGGCGCGACCGCTGAAATTGAAAAAGCGGAAACCTTCCTGCGCGAAAAGGGCGTTCGCGTGAAGCGGCTCCCCGTTGCCGCAGCGTTTCATAGCGCTCTTGTTGCCGGGGCGCGGGAACCGTTTGCCAAAGCCCTCGCAAAGGTCTCGTTTGGCGAGGCCGCTATTCCGGTCTACTCGAACACAAGTGCCGCGGTTTATCCGGAAGATGCCGCCCAGGCGAGGGATTTGTTGGCGGGGCAGCTTGCCAAGCCCGTTGATTTTGTGGGAGAGATTGAGGCGCTTTATAAAGCCGGTGCGACGGATTTTATCGAAGTGGGTCCCGGTGCGCGGCTTAGCTCTCTCGTTGATTCCATTTTGGGCGAGAAGGCGCATTCCGCCTGCGCGCTCGATGCGTCCAACGGAAAACGGTCCGGGATCACCGATTTGGCGCGTTCCTTGGCATGGGCGGCGTCACGCGGTCACGCGGTTTCGCTGCCGTCTTGGGATCCCCAAGCCCCTGCGCTCTCCAGCGAGAAGAAGAAATTTACAATCCCGATCAGCGGTGCGAATTATCGCGCACCGCGAAAGCCGTTGCCCCCGGCAGCAAAAAAATCCGTCCCCGTTCCGCCGCTTCAGGAGAAGACTGTTGTGAATAAAAACCCACTAACTCAGCCGCTGGTCATTGCAAATGTTTCCAGTGAGGCAATAAAAACGCTGCAGCAGATTCAGCAGCAGACGGCAGAACTTCATGCCCGATTTTTGGAGGGGCAGGAACAGGCGCTTGCCGCCATGCAGGCGTTGGTGACGGGAAAGGCGGCCCCTGTGGCGGTGGCTGTCGCTGTTGCTACGTCGACTCCCGTGGCTGCGGCGACACCGATGCCGGTTGCGGTACCCGCGATTGAGGCGCCTAAGCCGTCTGTTGTTGGGGCGACAGGCATGGAGACCTCCCTACTTGAGATTGTCGCTGATAAAACCGGGTATCCGGTGGGGATGCTTAATTTAGAGATGGGCCTCGATTCCGATCTCGGCATCGATTCGATCAAGCGCGTCGAAATTCTTTCCGCGCTGCAGGAGAAGTTTCCGAACGCTCCCGCGGTGAAGCCGGATCAACTTGGAACCATCAAAACCTTGGGCCAGGTGATTGAGTTTATGTCTCAGGGCGCCGAGGCTCCCGCCGCTGCGCCGGTTTCCGCCAATGGAATGGAAAGCGCCTTGCTCGCCATCGTGGCCGACAAGACGGGCTATCCCACCGAGATGTTGAACCTTGAGATGGGGCTTGATTCCGATCTCGGCATTGATTCGATCAAACGCGTTGAAATTCTTTCCGCACTGCAGGAGAAGTTCCCCGACGCTCCTTCGGTTAAACCCGATCAGTTGGCAGCGATCAAGACGCTCGGCCAGGTAATTGCGCATATGTCCACGGGCGCCCCCAACGCACCCGCTGCCGCGTCGGTGTCGCCCAACGGGATGGAAAGCGCCTTGCTGGCGATTGTCGCCGATAAAACGGGGTATCCAACCGAGATGCTCAACCTTGAGATGGGTCTTGATTCCGATCTCGGCATCGATTCGATTAAACGTGTGGAAATTCTATCCGCGCTCCAAGAAAAGTATCCCAATGCACCGGCGGTCAAACCGGATCAACTCGGGTCGATCAAGACGTTGGGGCAGGTTATCGCTCATATGAGTAATGGGAATGGCAGTCATTTGGCGAAAGTTATGCCGGTCGAGAAAGACGCGCCGCTCCTGGTGAGCCGCGTGGAGGCTGTCGACGCCGGAAAAAAAACTGAACAGACGGTTCGCCTGAGTAAAAGCGCAACCGTCTGGATCGTCTCCAATAAGGATTCCCGGGTTGCGGCGCTGGCTAAGGCGTTCGGCGCGCGCGGAATTAAAACAAAGGTTGTTGGTGCCGACGCATTCGAGGCGGCGCCTGGGGATGGTCTTATTATCGCGGCCCAGAAGGCGGACTCCGCTTTCTTGAGTTCCGCCTTGATGGCCGCCAAACGCGCCGCCGGATCAAAACCTGCATTCTTCGTTTCACTGACCTCGCTTGGCGGCCGTTTCGGGTTTGACGGATATTCGGGAGACGCCCTGACGGGCGCGTTGGCGGGTTTGGTGAAAACGGCATCGCATGAATGGAGTGACGTTTCCTGCAAGGCGATCGATGTTGGCCGTTTTGATGCCGAAGCGGTGGTGGATGAGTGTCTCAGCCGCGGCACGCTGGAAGTCGGCTTGGACGGGGCGAAGAGATTTACGCTGGTGGAAAAACCCGTCTCTCTGGAGATTTCCAAGAAGCCGCCCGTTGCCGAAGGCGAATTGGTCGTTGTGACAGGCGGAGCGCGCGGAGTGACGGCTGAAGTTTCGGTCGAACTCGCCCGAGCGTGGAAGCCGACTCTTGTGTTGTTGGGTCGCAGTCCCGAGCCCGAAGGCGACGACCGGTATGCCGATGTTGAGGAGTCCGGCTTAAAGAAAGCCATTTTGAAAGCGGAGGCTGGCCTCTCCCCCAAAGAACTCCACGCGAGAGAACGAGCCGTCTTGGCGGATCGTGAAATTAAATCAACACTTCGCCGGTGCAAAGAAAACGGATCACTCGCGGTTTATCGCAGTGTGGACGTCCGTGATGCAGGTGCTGTCGCGTTGTTATTTTCGGAATTGCGAAAGTCCTACGGTGCGCTTCGGGGAATTGTGCATGGTGCGGGCGTTCTTGCGGATCGTTTCATTGAAGATAAGACCCCCGAGCAATTTGAGCAAGTTTTTGGAACCAAGATTGACGGTGCAGACGCGATCCTCGGCGCTCTTGAGAATGATGAGGCGCGCGTCATCGCCTTGTTTTCCTCGACGACCGCGCGGTACGGCCGCAAAGGCCAGGTTGACTATGCCATGGCCAACGAGGTGCTTAATAAAATCGCTCAACGTGAATCCGCACTCCGTAAAAACAGCCGGGTCGTTTCCTTTAATTGGGGTCCGTGGCGCGGGGGCATGGTAACACCTGCGTTGGAGAAGGTGTTTGCGGGTGAAGGCGTCGGTCTTATCGGCAAACATGCCGGGGCGAAATTGCTCCTCCGGGCATTGGGGGCTTCGACTTCCCCAACGGAGCTTGTGGTTCTCGGTGAGTCGAATGCCGCGAAAAAACTTCCGACTGCGTTTGAACGTTCTGTTTCTGTTTCCGATCATCCGTTGCTGGATGGCCACCGCATCGCCGGGCGGCCGGTGATCCCGGCGGCGCTGCTGGGAGAGTGGCTCGCGCATGCCGCGATGCACGTCAATCCGGGGTTGTCCTTCTATGGAATTGATAACTTTCGTGTTCTTAAGGGAGTCGTCTTAAACGGAGGCCCCGAGATTTTGCGCTTCGGCGCAGGCCCGGCCAAGAAAAACGGCGAAGGCTTTTGGGTCAATACCGAGGTGCTTTCTTCCGATGGAACACCGCGAGCGCGGGCACGCGTCTTGTTGGGCTCGGGTCGTCTTCCCAAGACGGAAGCCGCGCCCCAACCGGATGTAGGTTCCGTTTCCATTAAGCCCGAACGTTTGTATTCGGAACACCTCTTCCACGGGGAACCCATGCAATTGCTCGAAGGCATTGACGGCATCGGCGACGAGGACGCGGTAGATGGCCTTGGTGAGCATGGACATGCCGAGGTCCCAGCCGTCTTCGGAGACCGAAACGGCGCTGCCCCACCAGGGCGCGTCCCTCGTATCGGTCGGGAAGGCGTTGTTGACCATGATGTCGAGTCGGCCCCACTGTTGAACCGCGGTCTCGACG
>NVTF01000084.1 GCA_002401485.1 Elusimicrobiota bacterium
AGCTTTTGGCTAAAAAAAGGCCCGCGCTTATGCGCGGGCCTTTTTTTAGCCAAAAGCTAAATGCATAGTACCTGTCCCCAAACTTACTTCTTCAAACCGTTGCTGGGCGCAACAATCTCCTTCGTGTTTTTGATCACTTCATCGATGAGGCCATAGTCCTTCGCCTCTTGGGCCGACATGTAGAAGTTGCGATCCGAGTCCGCCTCAACCTTCTCGACCGTTTGGCCGGAATGTTTGGCGATAATCTCGTTGAGAATCTGCTTGGTTTTGGTCATCTCGCGGGCTTCCACCTCGATGTCCGTTGCTTGCCCGGAAATGCCGCCGCCTGAAATCAACGGTTGATGGATCATGATGCGTGATTCCGGCAGCGCGTAGCGACGCCCTTTTGTTCCGGCCGTGAGCAGCACCGCACCGAAACTCATCGCCATGCCGATGCAGATGGTCGTGATGGGAGACGAGATATACTGCATGGTGTCATACACCGCGAGACCGGCGGTAACCATGCCGCCCGGGGAGTTGATGTAAAGATTGATATCCTTGTCATTGTCTTCGGAATCGAGATAAAGAAGCTGAGCGATCAGCACGTTGGCGGAATCGGTCGCGATTTCACCTTCGTATCCGCCGACAAAAATGATGCGGTCTTTCAGAAGACGTGAATAAATGTCGTATCCAACGGTGGACGTCATAGTTGAGCGCTCGATAACTTGAGGGATCAATGTGGGCATGAGGGGGCTCCTAAATAGAAACATTGGCCTTTTAGGCCGCTCAGGTTATACAATTTCATCACGGCCTCATCAATGCGCGACAGAACAATTCTCTTTTTTATCGCGACCTATCTCGCGCAAGGCCTCATCGGCATCGCCTATGAACCGATTTATTACTTGCAAAAAGACGTCCTCCACCTAGGAGTGAAGGAAAGCGGTTATTTCGCTGCCGCCATGACTCTGCCGTTTCTTTTTAAACCTGTATTTGGCGCAGTCTCGGACTTGTTCCCTGTGGGCCGACGTCGACGCGTTCCTTATCTCATCATAGCGACGCTGGCAACCACTGCTGGTTGGGCAGCTCTCGCCGGAATTACCAACTACACAGTGCTTAACTGCGTCCTCATGCTCATCGTCGTGCACATTGGGATTTCATTTGTGGATGTTCTCTGCGACGGGGTCATGGTGGAACGCGGCAAACGCCTCAAGAAAACCGGCGATTATCAATCCGTCCAAATCGGGACGCTCTATCTGATGCTCATCGTTTCCGGCGTCGGCGGGGGATTTCTCGCTGAGCACGTTTCCTATAAAGTGATCTTCGGCATAACCGCATGTTTTCCATTGATAATCCTTGCGACCTTATGGACCGTTGACGAAACTCCAGTGGAAGACGCTCAGCACACCGCCCGGCGCTTCCGCGAGGGCATGTTTTCTCTGGTCAAGAACCCGGTCTTCTGGGCCTCTTCCGCGATCATCCTCTTGTTCAGCTTCAAGCCCTATCAGGGGACCGCGCGGTTTTTTTATCAGAGCGAAACACTGGGATTTCAAAAAGTTTTGATCGGAGGCCTGTACTCGATCGATGGGATCTCAGGAGTGGCGGGCGCAGGCCTCTATTGGTGGCTGTTGGGGAAAAAAATTCCGTGGGGCTCCCGGACAATTACGCTGACAACCGCGACACTCGTGCGAGCGACCGTTTTCCTCGGCGCACCCCTTTCGCTTTTATGGATCGGATATCGATCCCCCCTCACGGCCGGCATCATCACAGCCCTATTCGGCTTTGTCGGCGTCGCCATGCGGCTCAGCCTGATGGACCTCGTCGCCCAGGCGTGCCCAAAACACGGAGAAGCCACCGCCTTCGCCATTTTCATGAGCGTGTTCAACCTCGCTGCGTGGTCCTCCAACACCACCGGAGCGGTCCTCTACGGAAGCCTTGGAAAAACCCTCGGTCCCCATGGCGCGATGTCGGCCCTGATCGTGCTCGGGGCTTGCTGCACCCTGCTCTGTTGGCCGATTTTGCGGTATATTCCCAATGAGGATCGCTCTTGAAACCAAAAATCCTGAATTTAAATAAACGCCGCGCTGGTGTGATTGCACCCCTGTCCGCCCTGCGAGGCCCTGACGATTGCGGTGTTGGAGACGTCGCGGCTCTGGATGAGTTTTTCCCGTGGATGAACGAGGCCGGAATGAGCGTCATTCAACTCCTCCCCTTAAGTGATTTAGCCCCGCTGGACGCGTGCCCCTATACCGCGATCAGCGCCTTCGCCATGGACGTCGCCTACCTCGCTCCGGCACGCCTGCCCGAAGTTCAAACGAGTCCAACATGGCGGGCGGCCTGGAAGCAGACCGGAAAGGGACGAGCCTCCACTCGGGCGATGTTCCCGCAAACCCGTCGAATCAAATACGCGTTCCTAAGAAAACTTTTCGATGCGCTTGCCTTCGATGCGATGGACGCCGACTTCTCGCGCTTTCGACGGGAACATCGAGATTGGATTGAGGATTACGCCTTGTTTCGCGCGCTGCAGGAGGAACGCGGCTGGAAATCCTGGTCGCGCTGGCCCAAAGCCTTGCGCGACCGCCATCTCGCGGCCCTCTCGGAAGAACGGGATCGATTAAGCCGGGACATTCTCTTTCACCAGTGGGTTCAATACCGACTGTTCTCACAGTGGACGGACGTGCGCAAACGTGCGAAACGAAGCGGCATCCTTCTATTTGGAGACATTCCCTTCGGACTCGGAAAATCAAGCGCCGATGTCTGGGCGCGTCAGGGCGAATTTGATTTTTCCGCATCGATGGGTGCCCCCCCCGACCAGTACAGCGACACAGGACAAGCCTGGGGACTGCCCGCGTATCGATGGGCCGAAATGGAGGCCGACGGACATCACTGGTGGCGCGCCCGTATCCGCGCCGCGCGAGATTCCTTCGACCTCTTTCGCATCGACCACGCGATCGGTTTTTTTCGCACATGGCTTATTCGGGCGGGCCGCCGCGGCAACGGTTTTGATATTCTCACGCCATCGGCTCAGAAAGCCCGGGGCAAACGCTTTTGTTCCATGGTGCGCCGGGAGGGTGCCCCCGCCCGCGTAATCGCCGAAGATCTCGGCCTGCTTCCAGATTTTGTGCCGCCTGTACTGCAATCGCTCGAAATTCCCGGATACAAGGTCGCCCGTTGGGAATACGAAAAGGAAGGCATCTTCCAGCACCCCGCGACCTATCCAAATTTATCGGTCGCGGCGAGCGGCAACCATGATGTCGAACCGCTTGCGGCCTGGTGGACGCGCCTTCCGAAGAAGGAGAAAAAGGCCTACTGGCATATGGTGACGGGCAACGGCGGCGCGCCGCGTTTCTCGCCCTCGGTGCGTAAAACCATCCTCGAAAATCTATACAACGCCAAATCCTCATTGCTGCTTATCCAATTGCAAGACGCCCTAGGAACCCGTGAACGCATCAACACCCCCGGCACGGTCAATAACCGCAATTGGCGCTACCGTGCACCTGCCTCAAAATCCGCCTTCACCAAGAACGCCCCCCTGCTGCGAACCCTGGCCGAATCCTCCGGCCGATATTGAAACCGATCAAGAATCCTGCTACCTTTGAGAATATGAATGAGTGGGAGAAGTTGTGCCCGGTGGAAGACATCCCCGATGGGAGCCAGAAGTTGTTTCCCCTGGGGGCCATGGATGTGCTGATCGTCCATCAAGGCACGCGGTATTACGCGTGCTCCAACGAATGCCCGCATTTGGGGGAAAATCTGGAGGGGTGTGAAGTTTCAGGTCACATCATCCGCTGCAACGGACACGGCTTCAAACTGGATCTCTCCAACGGGAAATGCATCACCGAAGGGGAGCTCACTTTACCCATCTTTAAGGTAGAAGTGCGCGACGGCTGGGTCTGCGTTCAGGTCTAGTCGTAGTCTCCCCGCTCGCGCAGGCGGGCTATCGCCTTCAATGTGTCCCGAACACTCTTCGCCAAACGTTCGTAGAGACCCTCATACGACCGCTCCGTCTTGATCGATTCGGGTTCGATGCGAAAAGAGTTCACAGGCGCCCCGAATCCCTTTAAGGTCAGCAACGCCTTTTCTCCGGAGGCTTCCTGAATAATGCGTGCGGCTTCAGCGTCCAGAGCCAAACGGCGGCTGACGACGATATCCCCTCCCCGCGAGCGTTTCATGAGCCGGGCGGCGGCGTTCACGGTATTTCCGAAAAAATCGATGCCGTCGAGAGTCTGTTCCCGAACGACGCGGCCATAACTCACCCCGATTTGGATTTCCATCCGGTCCCCGAGCGGCGCGGCACGTTTGAGTGCCTCGAGTTCACGTTGGATTTCCGCGGCGGCACGAAGAGCGTCGGCAGGAGAAATAAAACTCATCATCACGCCTTCTCCTTCAGTCTTCACAACGAGTCCGCCGTTATTGGAAACGATGCGACGCACGTAATCCTGGTACGCGCGGATCGACGCATAACTATTTCGTCGACCGAAGTCGTCATAGGTCGACGCCCAATCCTTAAGGAAGGCGAACATCGTCGCGCGCGTCACTATCCGGTCGAGAGTCATTTCCCTTTGCAGGCCCGGGATAGGTTTTCGGAACTCGGGATCCAATGCTGGGAATACCCGCACCAAGCCGCCCTCCTTCATTTGAGGAAGGCCCTTCAACCGCCGCTGTATTCCCGCGGCCTTCGCAACGTTTTTATCGAGAACCACATCGTCGCCATCGCTGCGGTCTGAATACGAGAGCGCCTGCTCAAGGGACTGGCCGTAGGCATCCAACCCCTCTCCCCGGCGATGCACAATCACCCGTCCCCTGTGCACACTCACATGAAACGCCAAATCCCGACCGGGAACCAGGTCGCGTACAGATTGCATGCTTGACTGCACCTCGATCCCCGCGTCAAACGCGCGGGCGACATCCGGAAATAAAAATAAATAACCGTCTCCCATGTGCCGGACAATTCTGCCGCCGTGTTTCCGGGCGGTTTGCCCGGCAAACTGGAGATACGCCTGCCCGGTTTCATACCCGCGCTGCACACCCTCCTCGCGGTACAGCCGCGTCGAATCCTTCAAATCAACCGCCAGTATGCCCACCCCCCGCAATTCATCAAGACCGTTCTCCAGCCCTACTGTGACGGGCAGGGAAAAATTCCGTCTACGATCAGGATGCACGTCGGCACCGTTAACGGGCGCTCGCCTCAGTGAAGGAGAAACCGTCGGCATCAAATGGAATACCGGAGTTATCTGAGACAGCGATCCAAATTCCGTTAATATCGCCGACAAACTCGGAGCCGCCACACCCACCGGAGTGGCCCCGCTGGTTAAGGTCGAAATTCTTCCACGCACAGGGACCGGGGCGCGACGCGACGCGTTTCCCGGCGCAGAAATTAGAAAAAGCAGCAGCAGCGAAAGAAAGCCTTTCATCACCTATAGAATAGGCGCCCACCCCCTAGATCGGGAGTGGCGCTAGCCCTATACGTCGTGATATTTTGGACCCAAACCGGCTTAGGACTAAAGGGAAGTCCCTTCGTAGACAGGCAAACCCGCATCGGCTCCCACGAGGGTCGGATAAACAGCATCCTTCTCCGACAGACTCGGCTCCAAAGCGCCCCAATCAATCCCGATGGCGGGATCGCTCCAAAGAATTCCGACTTCGTCTTCCGGGTAATAAAAATTCGTGCATTTATAAGCGAAATCAGCAGATTCACTTAATGTCAAAAAGCCGTGAGCAAACCCAGGAGGAACCCATAACTGTTTGTGATTCTCTCCCGTTAACTCCGCCCCGACCCACTTGCCAAATGTCGGAGACCCGCGTCGAATATCGACGGCAACATCAAAGACCGCACCCTGCAGCACCCTCACCAGTTTTCCTTGAGGCCGCTTAACCTGAGCGTGTAAACCCCGCAGGACGCCCTTTACGGACCGGGAATGATTATCCTGGACAAAGGGACCGGAAATTCCCCCCTCACGATATTTCTCTTCATGATAACTTTCCAAGAAAAAACCGCGGCTATCCCCAAACACATCCGGTTCGACAAGAATGACCTCAGGAATTTCAGTGGGAATGAACTTCATTCTTCAAGCATCCGAAGCAAATACTGTCCGTAGCCGGTTTTCGCCATCGGATCGGCGAGCTTTTTAACCGCGTCGGCGTCGATATACCCCTCGCGAAACGCGATCTCCTCAACACAGGCAACCTTGAGTCCCTGCCGTTCCTCAATCGTATAGATGAAATTGGAAGCGGACAGCAGGCTTTCGTGGGTCCCGGTATCCAGCCATGCGTATCCGCGCCCCAGACGTTCGACGTGAAGTTCGCCGAGTTCCAGATATTTCCGATTAAGATCGGTAATCTCATATTCCCCGCGCGACGACGGCGTCAGCGACTCGGCAAACTCAACCACGCGTTCATCGTAGAAATAGAGTCCGGTGACCGCGAAATTCGATTTTGGCTTCTCGGGTTTCTCCTCAAGGGTTTGCGCCTGGCCGGCGGAATCGAACGAGACCACGCCGTAGCGCTCGGGATCCTTAACCATATATCCAAACACGGTCGCCCCCTTTTCCCGCCCGGCGGACTCCCGGAGTCGCTCCGGGAGGCGATCCCCGAAAAAGATGTTGTCCCCCAGAACAAGGGCGCAGGAGTCACCATCAATAAACTCCTTGCCGATAACAAAAGCCTGAGAAATGCCGTTAGGCTTCTCTTGAACCGCGTATTGGATATTCATTCCAAGCCAAGCACCGTCGCCCAAAAGCCGCTTAAAACCCTCCTGCTCATGGGGAGTCGTGATGACGAGCACGTCGCGCAAACCCGCCATCATGAGGACGGATAACGGGTAATAAACCATCGGTTTATCGTAAATGGGGACAAGCTGTTTAGAAACTGCCCGGGTTAGCGGATATAAACGTGTACCTGAGCCGCCTGCTAAAATGATCCCTTTCATCTCAGGATTATATAAGATAGACAAATATAATTCAGAACAATGACAATGAAGATCCTAGTAGCTGACGACGACCCCACCATCCGCCTCCTCGCTGAGAAAACTCTGACGCGAGCAGGTTATTCCGTTGTGCTGTGCGAAAGCGGACAAGAAATCGCCGAACGTGTAAAATCATCGGCACCAGATCTCGCCCTGATCGACGTCATGCTTGGGGATGCCGACGGTGTCGAAATCACACGCATCATGCGAGCGGACCCTAAAACCCGAAGCATTCCTGTTGTCCTGATATCGGGCAAACGGACCGACGAAGAAGACCTGGTATTCGGTCTCGAAGGCGGCGCAGACGACTATCTTGTTAAACCGCTCAACCCGAAATTTTTAGCGGCCAAGGTCGCGGCGGTGCTGCGCCGCTTCAGTATGCCTGCGGAACTGAGCGAAGTGCTGAAATACTACAGCCTCACCGTTGACGTTTCCGAACGATTCGTTAAAGTGAGGGGCAAGGACGTTAAACTGACCCGAAAGGAGTTCGATTTGCTGTCGGTATTTCTACGGCGTCGAGGGAAACTTCTCTCCCCGCAATATTTGTTGGAAACCGTTTGGGGGTATGAACCCGAGACCTACAATGACCCGCACACGGTCCAGGTCCATATCTCCCGTCTCAAGAAAAAGCTGGGAAAAACCTTCGCGGGCCGGCTGGAAAACGTCATCGGTTCCGGTTACCGCCTGAATTAGGAAAGACCCGCCACACGCTTGAGGGCGGCGCACCCGGCCGCAAACGCCCCGTCGAGTTCGGCACCCAATCGCTTCGCATCCCTGCCGCCCGCGTTGATATCACGTTCCAACGCGGCGCAGGCATCCCCTAAAAGACGTGCGCCCAGCGAATAACTCGAACCCTTGAGGGTGTGCACCAACTGATAATGCTTGGAACCGCCCACCTGGATTCCAACGCGGATACCCGCCATCTTTTCAGGCGCATCCCGCAAAAACGTTTCAACGAGCTGCCGGAGCACGTCTCCTCCCCCGTCATCGATCCCGCGCAGCGCCCAAACCGTTTTTTCATCCAGGACCGAGTCAGAATCATCCTTCTCAATCCATTTTGATATCACGTCCTGCAATTGTTCCAATTCGATGGGCTTGGCGAGATAGTCATTCATTCCCGCCTGGAGCGCCTTTTCTCGATCCCCCTTCAACACATGGGCCGTAATGCCGATGATCGGCACACGCGCCGCGCCCGAGGACAGCAAGCGAATGCGTCGGGCGGATTCATACCCATCGAGCACCGGCATCTGACAATCCATAAATACGAGGTCATACCCACCGCTCTCGACTGCAGCCAATGCCGCTTTTCCATCCGAAACAAGATCGGCATCAAAGCCGATTTTCTCCAACATGCTCAAAAGAACTTTCTGATTGACGGGATTATCTTCCGCGACAAGCAGGCGTTTCAGGGAGCACGACGCTGCAGCCGTTATTTCAGGCTCCTCGGGAATCAAAACTCCCGACAGCGGCTCTCCGGTGACGAGAGCCTTAATCGATCGACGAAGATGCAGCCGGCGAATCGGCTTAGAGATGAAAACGTCAGCCCCGGCGCCCAGAACCGCTTCACGGCCGGCGCTTGGAAACGAAGACAAAACCGCTACCTTGGGCCGATTGTCGTCCTTCGCTTTAAACCAACCGAGCTGTTCGATGCCGTTCTCCTTCCCAGACTGAATGTCCATGAGGACCAGCGGAAACGGCTGCTTGTCGAACACCCTTTTCGCCTCTTCGGCGGAACCGACCAGGGTTGGACGCAATCCTTCATCGCGCAGGTAGACATCCAGGATTTCGAGAGTCACGGGATGGGGGTCTAGGACAAGAATCGGGATTCCCTTTAAGAGGTCCACAGGACTGTCCGCGTTCGCATTTTCCCCCGGAACAAAATCAACCTCAAACCAGAAAAGGCTGCCCCGCCCGGCTTCACTCTCCACTCCGATTTTCCCATCCATCGCCTCGACGATTGAAGACGAAATGGCGAGACCCAGCCCGGTGCCGCCAAATCGCCGGCTGGTCGATGTATCCGCCTGGGTGAAGGCTTCAAATAGAAATTTTAACTCCGGAGTGGAAATGCCGATGCCCGTATCCTGAACTTCGAACCGAAGTCGAAGTCCCCCATCCTCGGCTTTCAGGCGAACGACGCGAACAACGATGTCTCCTGCATCGGTAAATTTAACCGCGTTGCCGACCAAATTCATAAGGACCTGGCGCAGTCGCCCCCGATCTCCATGCAGCGATTGGGGAAGCTGGGGGTCGACAAAACAAGCGAGTTCCAGCCCTTTTCCCCGCGCTTCGCTTGCCAGCAGCTGCACAACATCCTCAACACACTCCGTCAACTTAAACTCCGCGCTCTCCAGAACAAGTTTTCCTGTTTCGATTTTCGAGTAATCAAGAATGTCATTAATAATGGCCAGCAAGGAACGGGCGGAATTGCGCACGGTTTTCGCGTAATCTTTTTGCTCCGCGTCCAGGTCCGTCTCAAGCAGTAGGTTCGTCATCCCGACAACGCCGTTCATCGGCGTCCGGATTTCATGACTCATATTAGCGAGAAACTCGGTTTTCGTTTGCGCCAACGCGATCGCCTCATCACGCGCCTGGGAGAGCCCCTGCTCGAATTCCTTGCGCCGGCTAACATCAAGGCCGACTCCCATCACACCCTTTTCGTCTCCCACCTCAAACGAATTGAGAAAAAGCTGGACGCTTAAGAATTTTCCGTTTTTATTCTTCAGGTTCCAATCCAGGCTTTTGAAGTCAGGCAGTCGACACATCTCGTAAAACATTTCAAATCCAGGAACGATGCGCCGGCCCAATTTTTTCGAGATTTCTTCAGCGCGACGACCCAACTCTGCAAGATCGTGGCAAATCGCAGGCGTTTGTTTGCCGATCATTTCCTCGGCGGAATAACCCAACAACCGCTCCGCCCCCCCGCTCCACGCGCGAAACAGGCCATCCGATCCAATCCAGGCCATAATCACTTCTCCGGGAGAATCGAGAATCGCCTTAAGACGCGTATTAACGACGTGCAATTCCTCGGCGGCGCGTTTGCGTTCGGTAATATCGGTGTGAGCACCGCTAAAACGCAGCGGTTTTCCTTCCGAATCCCGCACCGCCGCCCCACGGGTGTGAATCCACCGATACCCCCCGTCTTTATGCCGCATCCGAATTTCCATCTCAAATCGAGGAACATTCCCGTCTAGATACGACTGAACCAACTCCAGGGTTGGAGTACGATCCTGCGGATGCAGCAGATCGCGCCAACTCTCAAAGGCGTTCTCAATTTCGTCGGGTGCGTAACCCAGCATGGACTTCCAGCGATCGGAAAAGTAGGTTTGATCGCTGCTCAGATCCCAATCCCAAATCCCGTCCTCGGTACCTTTCACGGCCAGATCGAAACGTTCGCGGCTTAATTCCAATTCTCCTTGGGTCCTTTTCAAATCGGTAATGTCGCGCGCGGTCGCATAAATGCGCTTTTCCTCTAGATAAGGTGCCGCGCTCCAAGACAACCAACACCAGCCTCCATTTTTTTTACGATAGCGATTCTCAAACCGAATCGCCTTGGCCCCTTTTTCGATCCTACCAACCTCTTGGATGGTGCGATCGACATCATCCGGATGAATGAAGCTGACAAAAGGCTCGGCCAAAAGCTCTTCGCGCGTGTATCCAAGCAAGTCCTCCCAGGAAGGGCTCAACCTCTTAAAATACCCATCGAAACCAGCGATGCAAATCAAATCCACCGCCGTATCGAAAAACCGATCACGATCCAACGATACAGTACGACGTTCCTTAATCGCGATCAACTCGGCCCAAAAGGCGATAACCGCAGTAAAGAAGAAAACGAGAATAGCGATCAGCATCGCAGTGGTTAAGCCAGATCCACCGGAAAAATCGGAAGCGGCCTGCCATTCAAGCTGCCAATTTCGTCCGTTAACATGAAAGGGGATAAAACGCTTAAGTGCACCGCCGTTTCCTCCGGAATCGTAAATGAGAAGCGGTTTTTTAAAACTTTGGTCAAACACTTTCAACGTCAAGCCGCTTGGAAGAGTTTTTCCAACATAATACGCGATCAGTTGATTAATCCGAAAAACTCCCAATACAAAACCGAGCAACTCCTTGCGACGCTGCTCCACAGTACCTGGAATTGTGCCCGTACGATAGACAGGTTGAAAAATCAAGATCCCCAAATTTTCCGCATTGAGTTCAACCATCTCCATCGGTCGGCTCACGAAGATTTCGCCGGAATCCCGCGCGGCCTCTAGAGCCGCTCGCCGAGAGGCTTCGCTTCCTAAATCATACCCCACCGCCTGTTCATTGCCTTCTAACGGCTCTACAAAATACACCGGAAAATACTCATCGCGCCTTCCGGAAGGTCGAAAAGAGCCATCCGGCATGCGATCCTTGATCCTAAATTTCTTATTTCCTGCGGCGCGAATGCTCGCTTCGAACGCGGGCCGCTGCGAGTGGCGTACGAGAGGGATCCATTCCAGGGCTTGAATATGGGGATGACTCTTTTTCAAACGCTTCGCGAGGATGGAGAATTCATCGGCTCGCGCCCCGTCGCGTACCGCGACAAGCCCCACAATCGCGTCGAGCGAGCGGTCTGATAGCTCCACCCTTCCTCGAAAGTCAGCCACCCAGAGTTCGAGCGTTCCGGCAAACTGATTTTTCCAATGCTGGTACCCGAAGTGCGAGAAATACAATCCAATAACAACAGCGGCAAACGATCCCAGCAAAAATATCCAGGCGACCTTAGGTTCGACCCTTTTCGACGGAGCTATAATGTCGGCTGCGGCGGCGGACATCGGATCCAAACCCGCCGTTTTCGAAATAATTTCCACGGTAAAAAAAACAAAGGCAGCCCCGGCCAAAAATATTGCGGCGACCATGGTCCCCAGTTCCGTGGAAACCATGCCAAACCACAATCGATGCAGAAACAGCAAATAACCGATGAGGAAGCCGACTAGAAAAGTCAGCAAAATCCGCCATTGCGTCCACAGACCCCGCTGAGAAGCGGCGACCAGGCGTAGACCTGCGCGAATCAAGGCGACACCCATTAAAAGGGTTGCCGCGATCGTCATACCAAAAGCCCACGCATTCACCATAATTAAAGAGCCAAAATTCGTTTCACCACAGTCTCGACTTCAAAAAATATCGAGTCGTCTTCGGAGGATTGTTTCGAGACAACCTCGCAACCCTGTACGCTTTTGATCAAATAGTCGAAGTAATTGCGCAATTCACGTTCGCTGCCGCGTGAAAAAAAACCGTAGCGCATCAGCGTTTTTCCTTTAGAGGAGGCCATGCCGTCTCGGTAGCTCCGCAGGGATTGCAATCCCGTTGTATACACCTTGGTATTGGGATGCTGAAACACACGTCCGGCGAGCTGACAGCGGAATTCCGATTTTCCCTCTTTTTCAGCCAATTCCAGCTTAACCAGCTTCCGCAGCGACTTAGCGACCGTCTTCGCGTCAAATCCGGTGGCCTCAACAATCCGGTCTGCATTCCAGCTTCCTTTATCGTGGGCGAGGATGGTCCAGGTCCAGTAATTCTCAGCGGATTTGAGAATCCATGTAGATTGCTCCTTAGAGAGGTCAAAGGTCCGCTCCTGATTCACACGGGACATCGCTTCAATCAACGGGGACTTTGATTTTTCTATGTCCTCCTGGGCGTCCCCAAGGCCGAACGCGACCAAATGGAGCATGTCTTCATCCCTGAACAGAGACTGCAAATAACCTTTCACAAATCGCTTCGCGCGGGCCCGGTCCGAGATCAGGCCCAGCGCCGCCGCGATCCGGCGCGTGAGGGCCACGTTGGGAAGAGCCCGCCCCCCTTCAATATTCAGGTAGTGGCGGTAGGTACAGTCAAAAAACCCCGCACCGCCATTTTTGTTGAAAAATGAACGCGAAGAGGAAAATCCCGATTCCTCACGGACGCCGCTGAGTGCGTCTCCAAAGGTTTCCGACATCCCGTAAATCATAACAAAGGGGTGTCTCGCAAAGTTCGCATAAACGCTAAAAACCGGTCTCAAACCCGTCTGGAGCAAGCGCCCTAAACGGGCCTAGGCATTTTTTCACTCGGGAGATGGCGGCTTGCGGAGCATGATTAGATCAGCGGCCGGGAGTGATCGGCCCACCACTTGGAGGTGGAAATCATGACGAACAAAACAATGACGGCGGCAGTAACAACCTTGATCTTCGGACTGGCTGGGCAGGCGGTGTACGCTCAGAGTGCGGGAACATTCGCAGCCCCAGCGGCACCGGTGGGAGCGGTTCCTGCAATCGAAGGTGCGGCAGTTCCTCAAGAGAGGTTGGACAAGCTCATTAACGAAGGAGACCTTCGAACAACGAAACATAAGAAGTACAACGGGAAGGCTATCGTCCACGATGGCGCGACCTACGTTCGGCTCCCTAAAGGGCTCCTTATCACCCTACGCACCATGGAAGGGGCTCCGGACACCGTCGCTCTCATTAACGGGCTGGATGGGGTTGAAGAACTGGCTGTCAGCAGGATCGAAACCATGATCAAAACCGGCACAAACGTGATCTTGACCGTCGATGCCAGCGGAACCAACAACGAGGCCATGGTGACCGAGGCAGACCGCCAAGCGCTCGACAACTTCGGAGCCCGGTTCGATGCGGATGGAAACGTGCAGGCGCGAGGCTACTTGAGACTCGAAGGCCTCCCGGTCGGTGCGACCCTGTCTTTCATTATCCCGGGTGCCAAGCCGCATATCTACACCATCCTGGTAGCGCAGCCCAAAGCTGCGGGTGAAGCATTCAGGAAAGACGGCGAAAATGCCGTTGAAAACGCCCGAGAGTCAGTGGAAGGGGAATAAGCCCCATGGGGGATTCCAGCCCGTATAGGCATAAAGGCCTATACGGAGCTGGGCCCCTAGGCCTTGTTTTTTAAGCCCCGCGAGGGGCATCCTAATCACAAGAGGTGAGGAAAATGGGACGTTTCGGAATCCAAATATCGACAAAGGAAATTGCGGCAATTCTGGCCGCCATCAGCATCGCGGCCTTAACCGCCTTTTTTAACCCAGGACTGGTCGGAATCGCTCCCCCCCAAGACCCCACAGCCCGGATGGCGACACTCTCCCCGATCGCTGGAATTGCCGCTCCCGCAAAACAATCGCCCCTCAAAGCCGGTGAACAGATTCGCAGCACACCCGATTTATTGGAACCGGCATCTAAACTGTGCGAAACGTCAGCCTGCAGAACGCTGGCAAACACACCCACCCAATCCTGGGAAGGAAATTCGGCTCCCGCCATCGACACCGTCATAGAACAGCGCTAACTCAGTCCTCGTCGCGGTCGCGCCGGCTCAATGCAAGCATAAACAGGCTGCCCGCGCCCGCTAAACACCCAATCCACAACAAAAGACGTCGTGCTCCCCGGCCGGGATCCAACGGAGCCGGCGGGAGGCGTTTACCGCCGTGCGGTACGGCGCCTGTCGCGACAGTGCCTGCAGGATAGCGTGAAGTCCCATCGGCCTGAGTAACCCCGCTGGAAAGCCCGGCGCCAGCAATATCAAACCCCTCTCTACCTGCAGGCACAGCGGCACCACCGCCAAAACCGGTCATTTTGCCTAGAGCCCCCATCAACCGGGACAACAATCCCCCCTTCTTGCGTCCGTCAAAACGGCGGCGCGAGAGCTTGGCGCGAGCGTTCAAAATATTAGGATCGACACCCTGCTCACCGCCGGCCTCTTCAATACTTTTTAAGATGGCGCCGAGATCTTCAGGATCGACAAATTGATCCTTTTTATAGGACAGCATGCTGGTGTGGGGATTGCAGTTTCCCGATAAGGTTTTGCAGGATTGCGTCCAGCGAAAGTCCCGCTTGAGCCCTACGTGACGGAAACTGCCGCGAGGGCCGTCCTCATCGTCTTTGAAGGCAGACTTAAGCCGGTTAAATTTCTCACGCGGGAAAACCTTAAAAAAATCCGGACGCTTCATCAGCGCCGCTGGTTGGGCGGCGATATCAGCGCGCAGACTCTTCATCTCTCGCGACGATGCCGGTGTCCCATCCTTGTGCAAAATCAAGACGCCTCCGTCTTCTCCCACTGCGGCATGAAGCCCCGCACGCTTAAACGGACCCCCAAATCCCGATACAGACGCCAATAGGAGATCCGCCCGGGTTTGCGGTTGGGAGGGATCCCCGCCCGCTCTCGGCTGAGACAAAAATTGCGGCCGCCGCAACGGGGCGCGACCGCTGGCGGGGAGATCGGAAGCGGCAAGCCGGGCGGCGCCATCCTCGAGAGATTCACTCAAAGACGCGGCAGCGTTTATCACACGATCCTGCCGGCCTTCATCGAGATTAGACTCCTCCAGGCGCGCACGGTCGGCCTCTAATTCACTTCGCTCTTCTTCAGTTAAAGGTGTGGAAGTCGGAGCGGGCGAACGGGAATCACCTGAAGCCGAACTTGCCGTATTGGAACGGCTCGGAGTCGTCTGCGCCTCGTTACCACCAGAAGCTTGGCGATTCGGTGCCTCGGACGCAGGCTCGCTCGACTCTTCGGAAGACTCGCTATCAGGAAATTGCACTTCGGCGTCTTTCAGTATTTGCCGGTACTTATCCGCCATCGATTGCGCGGTCTGTCGTCGTTTCTGAATGGAAAGAATTTTCATTTTTGTCTTCAAGCGACCTTCCTTATCCTGAATCGTCGCGAGAGAGGCTCGAAGTGTTTCAAGAATCTCGTCCAATCGTTCGACTTCTTTTTCACCATCCGCAATCACCTGCCCCACATCATTTTTCGAATAGAAATAATGGGGGACTCCGTTGATCATGCGCATCGTCACATCATTTCCTTTTGACACTCCCTTAAGGCGTTGAGAATTTTTTTCCCCGCCTTCTCCCTTACCGGATTGTGATGAGAGGGTATTCCCGGCGATTAACGGCAATGCCAGAACAGTGATCAGAATTAAAGCGTACATTCGTAAACCGCGATCGGCTCTGATTTTCCCTTCACCGTAATTTCTTTCCGCTGGGCCGAGGCGAACGACGCCCCGCATTCATCATGCACCCCCTCCGACAGGAGCAATTTCCCAGGGGTGCAATTCGCTTCAAGCCGCTGGGTGAGATTAACCGCGTCGCCGATATAGGTATATTCGCGCCGGGCATCGGATCCCACATTTGCGCGCACCGCACGCCCGGAATTCACCCCGATGCGAATCGAAAAGGGATTATCCCCTTCGAGAGTTTCAAACAATTTCATGATGCCGCAGGCGGCCTTAACACCCGCAGCCGCATTCGGAAACGCCGCAAAGATGCAGTCGCCGATATATTTGTCCACGTCCCCGCCGCATTGGTAAATCATATCGGTCGCCGGCTTAAAAATACGGTTAATCGCCGCGACCACTTCGGCGGCGGTATGTTTTTCACTATACGCCGTAAACCCTTTCACATCCAAAAACATGAAGGTGAAAACCCCATCGGCATCCGCAAGTTCGTAGACTCCCTTCGCGACATTTTCGCCGAGCTGGCTCCAAATATCATGCGGCGTATAACGATGAACCACCCCCTGCAGCTTTTCGTTATGCTCATTCTTCAAAGCGAGCTGTTCATTCTGCTCCAGAAGTTTTTCCCCGTCGCGGTAGGACTTGCGGCTCATGTTAGATAGAAACCGTTCACTGCTGTCGAGGATGTCCTCGCTTTCGGCGAGCAGGCGCTTTAAACGGGCGAATTCATCGGGATTATCCGTCGCACCATTAAGACGCTCTGGAACAACCACTGCCCTGGAGGGAGTATCGGCCGCAAGTGCCAAAAAACCGACCGTCGTGGTGTGATAATGCGAACCGGACAATTCCTTAGACGCATCAATGATATCTTCCACCTGGCTAAGAAACGGAAATATTTCGCCGCCGGAATAATATCCGAAAATCGGAACGTCGGGACCGAACACTTCCCGCGCCGCCTCGACTTCCAAATCCACACGGCTGTGCAAAATAGCGCAGCGGGTGCAGCAACTCACCATAAAAACAAGATGAGGCGTGCGGCCGTCGAGCGCCTTCATCGCGGACTCCGCCGCCTTGCGCGCGCCGGCTAAGAGGCCCTGGCGGCTGGACTGGATCAAGCGAACCTTTTTGCCCGCAAAATCCTCCGCCGGGAACAGGGTGATCGCTTTCTTGTCAAAGTCGCATTTGACGGGAAGTTTGAGAACCGACCTCCCGTTTTCGCCGCCGACCTGCATCGCAAACCCGTACCGTTGGATCATGAGTTCGTAAAAATCGCGCGACTCTTGCTCCCCCAAGAACTGACGGTAATAGTCAAAAATCGGGACGCCGTCAACCTCGAAGACTTGTTCGGATTCGGTTTTCGTAAATTCAACTTCCGGCCCGACAGGATCCCAGCCGTGCTCAAAACCGAACCCCACCCGGTATGCATCGATGGGAAGGTCGATCACCGCGAGGCGTATACCCGCCTTTCCGACACCACCCCCCATGTATTGGTAACTCTTCCAAAAATCCGGATGACTCATGCCTAAATCGTAATCGGCACCGGAAAGTCCGCCAAAGATGGGCATGCCCGGTTTTAGAGAGCGCAGCGCCGAAAGCACTTCATTTTCCCGCCCATCCCCAAAGGAGCCGATAAATATTCCAATAGGAAATGTTGCCCCGTTCTGAGAGCCCGCTGGCAACTCGTCGCAAAGCCCCCGCGCCAATGCCTCGCCCGTCCTTTCCGCGTTCTCCGTAAGGGCAGCATCAACAAATCGCACGGACGCCCCGTCAAAAGAAACCAATAGAATCACAACGGAATTCTTCGTCACCCCGGCATTACTGACCTCCGCGTAGGAGGACCCTCCGATGACAACGGCCGCGTCAATCTCGGCCAAGATGCCCTCATGCACACGCGCGTGATCGAAATGGATCGATCCAAACACAATGGCGAGCATCGGCTCGGGCACGGCCGCCTTCGCATCGCGAGCCGCGGCCCGAGCAGCCTCAAACCCATCCGCAAGGCGGCTGAGCCCGATTCCAATACTCATGCCCATAAGGCTTAGTGTAACCGGACCCAGGATTCCGTCAAGGCGGGTGTTTGTTATCATGACACCAAGATGAAAGGGCCCGATATGCGCAAAAGCGAGCTCGCGGCCGCCACGGCATTTGCCGCGACCGTGTTAGCGATCCTGACGACCTCCACAGTCGTGGGGCTGGGCATAGGCCAGCCCATTCAACCGCTCCTGCTCTACACGCTTCATACAGCCGCCCTGATCGGATCCCTATGCATCGGCTACGCCATTTTCGTCGAACCTCGACGCCTAACCACGCAAACCCTCACACTCAAAAGTCCAAAACTCTCCTCACCCATCCGAGCGGTTCATCTAACGGACCTGCATGTCTCGGAGTGGAACACCTTTCACGAGCGGCTGCTCGAAGCTGTGCGGGACCTCAAACCCGACCTCATCCTAATGACCGGCGACTACACGACCTCGCGCTTCAACCCCGAGGCGCTTAAACGTTTCTTGACGTCGCTCGCAGGTATCGCCCCCGTGACAGCCTGCCTTGGCAACTCAGAAGGAAAACGAGCGGTCCATGAAACAATGCAGATCAACGGGCTGCAATGGCTGCCGGAAGGCAGCGTTTCACTGGAGGTACGCGGCCAACAACTCCAGGTGGACGCGGCAATACCAGGCGATCTCGAACGCGTTTTTTCCGCAAAACCCGATGCCAAGACCTTCTCGATCTGCCTCTATCATTACCCGGACCCCGCGGCGGAACTGGAACGCGTTCCGTACGACCTCACCCTCAGCGGCCATACGCACGGAGGCCAGGTTCGCTTGCCCTTCATCGGCGCACTGTTTTCAAACTCTCACGCGGGCCGGCGTTACGCGCGCGGTGTTTTCCGCTCCGGAACAAAAACGGCGTTTGTCTCCCAAGGCATCGGTTGCGAGAGTTACGGCCTGCCCCCGATTCGCTTCATGTGCCCTCCTGAGATCGCCATTCTGGATTTGGGCCCTAGTT
>NVTF01000085.1 GCA_002401485.1 Elusimicrobiota bacterium
CGGAGGTTGCACGCAAGCGCCCCAAAGAACTCGGGTCACGGTTGAAAAGAACCCGCGGCGATTGGCGACGAATTCGTATCCGCGTTCGCTCACGCGTTGAAAAAGGTCAAATTGCCGGTACAGCCGAAGGGGGATTGCGGTGGCGGCCCCGTCGGCCAGGGACTGGAAAATCGCCTCGGCACCCGACGCGACAGCTCCGTCCCCGGCAATATACTGAACCGATCGCTGGTATTCCTCGTCGGAAATCCCGGAAAACCGGGGTTTGGCCTCGTCGGCAGAGATTGCATCCACCGAGCCGTCGGTCCAGGCCCGCCATCGCCCGATCCAAGCCAAACAAAAGCCGCACTCTCCATCATAGACCAAGGTTGCCTTCGCCACATGAAATGGTTGCAGTCTTGACGGATTTGCGCAAGGTCTCTATCCTTTTGAGGTATGCGCTGGTGGCTCTACGACGGTAAAAAAACGGTCGGACCCTTCTCCAAAGAGGACCTGGCCCGCCTTCAGGTCTTTTCCCCCAATATTGCTTTATGCCGGGAATACCTGCTCGCAACGCCTCATGAAGAATGGTTTCGCGCGGTGGATATCAAAGAAGTTGCGGGCATTTTCCCTCCCGGCATTCGGTCCAAGGCGGAAGCGGAGAAACCCGAAGGCAAACCCGGCCCTTGGCCTCCCGACCCCTCGGGGCGGGATATCGACCCGCTTTACAATGTCGGAAAACGTATGGAAATTGTGGACACGATTCTCGCGGCGGCCCAGGACCGCATCACGATGCGAAACGAACGCTTCCATAAGCTGCAAACCGAATTAGACCGGCGTTTGCATATCGCGGATGCCCTCGAAGACAAAATTCAGCACATGGCGGTAAAAATGGGGGGCCTTCGATGGGTCCAGGACGAACTCGATCATGCCCGGGCCGCCATGGCGATGCAGCAGAAAAAGATTTCCGATTTGGATGAGCAGATGGAAAAGCTCGAGAAAGAGCAGGCGGAAGCGGTGGAGTCAGCCAAGACGCCTCCCGAGAGCACGGCGAGCGAAGAGGAAAAACCAGGCCGGCGCAAACGCCGTACAAAACGCCGCCGCGCGCGACGTACTTCTTCCACGAAACCTGCGGGGCCGGATCCTTTCGGATTTATTTAAAAAGCGAGCCCGCGAACAGGAAAGTCGCGGGCTCGGTTACTGTAGATGCCGTACTAGTTAAAAAAGGTTGGACTGAGAAGCGGGTGCCGGAAAAAGATCATCGTACAGATCAAAAGACACGGCCGGTTCATCGTTGCTGCCAAAGTCGTTTTCAATAGGGTCGATGTTCATGCCTACATTGTAGCCGGAAACCCTCGGCGACAAATTGACGACGCCCCCCCCTTAGCCCTTGATTGATACTGTTGATGCCAATCAAGTTTCGTTTCCGCTGATAAACACAGCGGAAATTTCCATCGGTGATTTCAAAAATTTTGCTCAAAAATTATGCCCGAAAGACCTGGATGGAGGTTTCATGCACGGGGAGACCGCTCTCCAGGGTTGCTCTGCGCTCGAATATTTCATTAGGCCCTGGTCCTATACCGATGGGTCCTTGGGGCATATTGCGCTGCAGCCCTTGATTAATGGCTAGAACAGGATGAGGAATGTTTTCATAGGGAGCTAAGGAAAGGAGATTGGCTTGGTTTTTCTTTAAAGTTCCCTCTAAAAATTTATCCCGGAATAAATTTTTTACGTGCAAAAGGGTCACTACGACTATCGTCGGACTAGATCGTCAATCTAAAATCATTCCGTCCTCAATGATGCACCGATGGAAACCTGACCTAAACCCCCGCATTTCAAGAAAAAAGGCCCCAGCCGAAGCTGAGACCTTTCTCATAGATGGTGCGCGAGGCGGGACTCGAACCCGCACAGGTTGCCCCACACGCCCCTCAAGCGTGCGCGTCTGCCAGTTCCGCCACCCGCGCAGGTGGTCCGTCTATCGCCTTATTCCGTTGCAGGAGCTTTTACGGGAGCTTCAGCAGGAACTTTTGCCGGTACAGAGGGATCGACCGACGGCTTCGCCGGTGCCGCTTGAGGCTGTGCAGCAACCGGGATCTTCAAATCTTTTTGCGTGACGCTGTTCATTCCGATACGGGAGGAGAGAAGCGTCAACATCAGGGAGGTCACCGCAAAGGTGCTCGCGAGGACCGTGGTCGCCTGTTTAAGGAAGGAGGAACCCGAGGGAGAGTTAAACATCTGGTCTCCGCCGCCTCCAAAAACCGCAAAACCCGCTCCACGCCCGGCCTGGAGAAGCACCGAGAGAATAAGGAGCAGACAGGCTGCCACGTGAATCGTTAATAGAAAAGAATGCATCGAAGTCGATTATAGCAAAAATCAGCTCTTGGTGAGAGCCTTGAGGCCGGGGAGGATTTTCCCCTCAAGCAATTGCAAACTCGCTCCCCCGCCCGTTGAGCAATGAGACATTTTAGGCCCCAAACCCGTCATTTTGAGGACGGCGAGAGAGTCCCCCCCACCAACGATGGTGGTAGCTCCACGACCCGTCGCCTCAGCCAAAGCCTCGGCCGCGGCAACAGAGCCCTTAGCAAAGGGTTTCATTTCGAAAACACCCATAGGCCCGTTCCAAAAAACAGTCTTAGCCTCACGGATCCGTTTGGAAAAGAGCTCAATCGTTTTAGGACCGATATCCAGTGCCAATTTGTCGGCAGGGATCGGCTGGGACTCCGTGACACAAGCCGGCGAGTCTTCTTTAAATTCGGACGCCACGAGATGATCGGAGGGAAGCAGGATTTCGACGCCCTTCTCTTTGGCTTGTTTAAGGATGTCCGCCGCGTCGTCAACCAGATCCTTCTCAAGCAGCGACTTGCCGATCTCAATGCCTTGGGCGTGCAGGAAGGTATAAGCCATGCCGCCGCCGATTAAAATCGCGTCCACCTTATCGAGCAGACGCAGGGTCACAGCCAATTTGTCGGAGACCTTCGCACCGCCAAGAACAGCCAAAAACGGCCGGTGCGGATCGGCAAGCACACCGTCTAAAAATTTAAGTTCCTTCTCAACCAAATGGCCCACGGCACAGGGAAGTAATTGCGCGACCCCGGAAGTAGAAGCGTGCGCACGGTGCAAAGCCCCAAAGGCGTCTTGAACAAAGCAGTCTCCGAGAGCCGCCAACTGTTTAGCGAACTCAGGGTCGTTGCCTTCTTCAGCGGAATGATAACGCAGGTTTTCCAAAAGCACAACGCCGCCTTCTTGGGACGCTTTAAGAGCCTCTTCCCCCACACAATCAGAAACAAAGGCCACCTTCTGCCCGAGAAGTTTTTCGAGTTCCGCCGCCGCAGGTTTAAGACTGTACTTGGCGACCCTCTCCCCTTTCGGACGGCCAAGATGCGCGATGAGCACCAAGGACTTAGCCCCCGCGCCCAACAAGGCCTTCAAGGTCGGGATCGTGCGTTCAATGCGGGTCGCATCAACGACACGATCCCCGTCAAGCGGCACATTGTAATCGACACGAACGAGTACACGCTTATCCTTCACGTCTAAGGCGTCGAGCGAGTCAATTTGGGGAGCGGCGGTGGTGTTCATTAGAAAATACTCTTGCCGAAGGCGCTTTGGATCAATTCGGAAGCGAGAACCGCGGTTTGGTTGAAGGCGTCTTCAAGCGGGTTCACCTCAACCATGTCGAGTGCGCAAAGCATCTCGGAATCCGCGAACATCTCCATCAGGAGATGGCACTCCCGGTAGGTCAACCCGCCGCGAGCCTTCGTGCCGGTGCCGACGGCAAGAGCGGGATCAGCCGCGTCGATATCGAAACTGACATGAATGCCATCGGTTTGGTCGGAAGCCGCCTCGATCGCGCGCTCACAAATGCGGGGCATTCCGTAGCGGTCAATTTCCTTCATGGTAAAAACCGTCACGCCGGTCTCGCGCAAATTATGCTTTTCGTTTTCGTCGAGATCGCGAATGCCGATCAGCACCACGTTGCGGGCTTTGACCTTCGCGCCTTTACCGCCGATGCCGACCAGTTTTTTATCGCCAAGACCAAGCAGCGACGCCAAGGGCATGCCGTGGATATTGCCGCTGGGCGAGGTTGCCGAGGTGTTCATATCCCCGTGAGCATCCACCCAGATCAGACCGATGTTCTGCTTTTTTTCTTTGAAGTACTTCCAGGAACCCGCGACCGAACCCATCGCGAGACTGTGATCCCCCCCGAGAGTGAGCGGGATGGAGCCTTTTTTAAGGGCCTTGTAGGCCGCATCCGCCAGATCTTCGCAGACCTTGATGATCTGTTTTTTAAAACGCGTCTTCGAATTGCCCTGGTCATCCGGGCGCTCCTCAACCTCGATGTCATCATCGTAGATGACGTCGTAGTTGAGCGCTTCCAATGCCTTGGAGATACCGGTGCGCCGGATAGCGTCCGGCCCACCCGTTGCACCGAGTTTGCTCGCCCCGAGGTCCAAGGGAACCCCGAGAATAGAAACCTTTTGGTTTCCGGCGGACACCGGAACCCCTTACGCCTTTACCGGAACCTTCGTGGCGATGTAGGCAACCAGGTCTACGACCCGGTTGGAATAACCCCACTCGTTGTCGTACCAGGCAAAGACCTTCACCAGCGTACCCTCCATGACATCGGTCAAGGTCGCGTCAAATGTAGACGAGGCCGGGTTGCCGGTGAAGTCTTTGGAGACAAGCGGGACTTCGGTGTAATCGAGGATCTTGGCCATCGGGCCTTCCGCGGCGGCCTTGGCGAATAATGCGTTGACTTCTTCCTTGGTCGTCTTCTTTTTGACGACGGCGGCGAAATCCACGAGGGAAACGTCCGGGGTAGGAACCCGAATCGCGCAGCCCGAGAGTTTGCCCTTCAGTTCCGGAACCACCAGGCCGATGGCCTTGGCCGCACCCGTGGAGGACGGGATCATACTAATGGCTGCTGCCCGCGCCCGGCGCAGGTCCTTGTGCGCGACATCAAGAAGCGCCTGGTCGTTGGTGTAGGAATGAATGGTCGTCATGATGCCGTGTTCAATGCCAAGCTCGTCGTTGAGCAGCTTAACCAAAGGCGCCATGCAGTTGGTGGTGCAGGAGGCGTTGGAGATGATGTTGTGTTTGTCGTGATCGTACTGGTCTTCGTTGATCCCCATGCAAATCGTGATGTCTTCGTCCTGGCCCGGGGCCGAGATGATGACCTTCTTCGCGCCGGCTTCCAGATGCAGACTCGCTTTTTCCTTGCTGCGGAATAACCCGGTAGATTCAATAACCGTATCAACACCCAACTCCTTCCACGGGAGATCGGCGGGGTTTCGCTCGGCGGTTACTACAACTTTCTTGCCGTCGATGATGAGGTTGCTGCCTTCAGCGACTACGGTTCCCTGATATTCCCCGAACGTTGAGTCGTATTTGAAGAGATGAGCGAGTGTTTCGGCGGGAACGAGGTCGTTCACGGCGACAAACTCCAGCTCTGAGTTTAGGAGTCCCGCGCGAAGCACGAGACGCCCGATACGTCCGAAACCGTTGATTGCTACCTTTGTGGCCATGGGGTACTGCCTCCTCTATAGGAACGAAATCTGGATTCATTGTACGATTTTGGGCCATGGGGGCCAATTGATAGCGGTCAAGAAACAGTGCCAGTCTTTAGGCCTACGATTTTGATAGGTTTATCCAATCCTTTCTTTATGAAACATAACATTGAACTGCGCCTAGGTGCAGTTCAGCGTCATAGGAACTAATTCCGTCTTCATACGTATGAAGGGATATGGGACAACGAGATCATCCAGTATCAATAGCTAACCCTCTCTCTCCAAGAGTCCTATCCACTCCGAACCTCCTCATCAAACTCAAACAGCTCGTGGAACAAGAACGTGAATCAACCGTTGATGTCCTACTCCATCTCAACGAAGTCGATTCGCGCAGCGCTTTTGCAGAGGAAGCCTTTCCCTCATTATTCTTATTTTGTGTAAGAGAACTGGGTTACTCCGAAGGCGCAGCCTATCGCCGAATTCGGACGGCTCGCTTGGCTGCCGAATATCCACGTGTTTACATCCATCTCAGGCGTGGGAGTCTTTCCCTCACTACCGCTTCCTTGATTGCCCCCCATATGTGTGAGGAGAATTATCGATCACTCTTAGACCAAGCATCGGGAAAAACACGGGCGGATGTAGAAAGATTGCTCGCACCATTTATCGAGCAAAAATCATCGCCTGACAATATTCGATTCCTAGGCCTACAGGATTCCCGAGTTCAGAAAAGTGGTGGTGATAAAAATACACCGCTGTTATTAGAATCTTCAACGCCTCAGAGATCAGAATCTATGCAGCCAGAAGAAGAACCCAAAGAGGAACAGGATGCTGCCCCCTCAATCCGCCGCGTCCGGTTTCGATTTGAAGGCAATGAATCGCTGCTAGAAAAAATTCGCCGCGCACAGGAAATCCTACGTCACAAATTCCCAAAAGGCAGCCTTGAAGAGATTGTCGATCAGGCTCTAGAGGACTTGCTGGAAAAGCGTGACCCTTGGCGGGGAATTAAACGCAGAGAAAGACGAAAACGCGCACGTGAAGCCGAAAATCAATCTCCCCCTTAAGCTATGAAACATAACATCGAACTGCGCCTAGGCGCAGTTCGTTGCAATGGGCTTAAAAAAGGCGGCCAGCGCCGCGCGCATCATCGATTGAGGAGAATAATCTCGACGCGCTGATCGGTGTAGGAAACCCGCAGTGAATCCGTCGAAATGTCCTGCGGCATCAGCATCAGATGCTGCGTGAGCCGGCTCTCAACGAGGTCCGCCTGCAGGTCGGCCAATGATTTGGAGCCGGCATAGACTTCGACGCGAATAGGAATGCCCGAATACCGGCGCTTAATCAAATCTCCCGCTGAACGAATAATGCGGGGACCGTCTCCGGTTAATTTTTGCGCGGACTTAGCCGAACCGAACAGGCTCGCGGAATCTAAACTCAAATGAAGTCCGTCGCGTTCCTGATGCACCATGCCTTTGAACTGCAGAGGTTGGCCGACCTTGGTATACGGCGTGCCGTTGGGATCGGTAAACATATACACCGGTGAATACGCCCGGCCCGCCTGAATCCAATCGCCTTGGTCGTTTTGCCCCGACCATACCAATTCGCTCGGCGGGAAACTGTTGCCTTCATAATGCTGGAAGACCTTTCCTTCTTCGTCCGCGATGGTCAGGCTCCATTGAAAGCCCCGGAGTTCCCTCTTTTCCGGTTTACGGGAGAGGACTTCCTGCAGGCGCACGAGCGGACTGAAAATAATCCCGGGACGTTCGTCGAAGGTGGAAATCGACGGTTTAATCACCCGGGTGTTGCGCAAAAATTCAGGATGGGTACGGCGCCAGACAACGGTCAGGGGTGATTCCGCGAGCAGCAATTGCTGGTCGGGCTTGAGGGAGTCGCGGATGGAATCAAAGGCGTCTACTTCGATGCGCAGCGGCGGCTTCTGCAGCCCGCGTTTGTTGCCGCTCCTAATTTCGATTTCAGACGGCAGGCCGCCTCCCGGTGTTTCCTGGTTGGGATAGTCCCCGATGGCCGTCTCGGTTTCGGAATAGTTGGATTGGCCCATGCCGTCGGCCTCTTGGGCCATGCGCGGCGGCGCGGAGGGATTCGACCTCGGGGTTCCGAGGCCGGGCAAATCCATCGAGCCTTTATCCTTCTTTTTCTTTTTGCGGCCGAAACCAAAAAGGGCATTGGCGTCGGTGACAAACGAGAAGGCTAAAAGTCCGACAAAGAGAATTTTCAAGGTTTTCATAATATTACTCCAGTAGGAACCGAAAAGTGATGATCCCGTATTCATTCTTCGCGCCAAACGGGCGGGACTCAAAGCGCCATCTCTTCAGATGGCCCATCGCGAGACGGTCCAGGCGTCCATACCCCGAAGACCGTTGGACCGTCATGCCGTCTTCCAGAACAGCCCCGGAGGCCCCGACGTAAAATTTGATTCGGACCTCGGCTTCGATCAGGCCTTGGTCGACCGCCCATCCGGGGAATCGCGGGATGTTGCGGCTCATCACCCGGCGGTTTTCAATTTCCCCCTCAAGGTCGAATGCCTTTTTGACGACAGGAGGAGCGTTAAAGGTCCGGGTCTTTAACTTCGGTGCCGTCTTAATGATCGGCTCAAATTTCGGCATTTTTCGTGTTACCGCGACGGCCTTGGGCCCAAGATCCAGCGCCGGACGCCGCGAGGTCAGCATATCGGTGAGGCTGCTGCGCTTTTTCCGTATTCGCACCGGAGCGGCTTGCTTCAAACCGGCGCCTTCAAATTTTCGCCGCGCCGCGCCAAGATCAATAGCCATCGCGTTTTTATTTGACATCATCGCTGGAGCCCCGCTGCGCTCCCGCAAGGCATTCAGCTGTAGCACCTTGCGCGGGGCCCGTGCTCTTCCTACTTCCGAGAGCATCGGCAGCGCCGTGACCGTGCGGGCTCTTCTCTCCGTGGGGAGCGCTGCGATCTTCGCCATTCGGGTGCGCCGTTTCGAAAGATCGAGCACCTTCATTTTAGGGTGGACCTTCATCCGGCGGTCCTTCAATTTTTCCGACGGAATATCGATCAACAATCTGGCACGTTTGGGCGCATCCACCTGCATCAAGGTCCGGGGTTTGGGGATGGAAGGAAGCGCAAGCTTAAAGAAATTTTTCGCGAGTTCCTTGCGCTTCATCGCGCGGCGCCGGCGCGGACGCGCCTTGGGTTTCTCCGGGTCATCCTGCTCGACCATTAGCTCCACATCGTTAATCACGACCTCGGAGTCCTCGGGGGCGGCGTGACCCATACGAAAAACAAGTCCCATCGCCAGCACATGAACCGCGACGGAGAAAAACATCGATACCGGAATACGGGGCTCAATCACCGGCGCCGGGATAAACGCAGCCTGGGCAGCCATCTACTTCACCTGCTCCGTGGCGACAGTAAGAACCTTAGCCCCCGCCGCTTTAGCCACCGCCATCACATCGGTCAAATCGCCATGCAAGGCGTCCTTGTCGGCTTTAATAACCACCACGGCGGAATCGGTATCGAGGATCGCGATTTTAAGTTTCTTTTTCAGTTCTTTAAGATCCTTCATCTCGTTGGAATCAATCGCCAGTCGGCCGTCGGCGCTCATCGAAATCGTGACCTTGTCTTCTTCCTTGCCTTCCTTCGTTTGCGCCTTCGGCAAATTAACATCAAACGCGGGCTGAGACATCATCGGAGTCGCGACCATGAAAATAATGACCAGGACGAGGCAAACGTCGACCAGCGGGGTCACGTTAATGCCGACCACCGCGTCGTCTTCAAATTGAAAGCGGTGTTTGCGCCGGCTCACCCTTTCTTCTCCTTTTTCTTTTTCTTGGACGAATGCATGATCGCGATCTTCTGGGCGCCGAATTGTTTGGAAATATCCAAAATCCGCACCACATCGCCCACCTTGTTTTTGTCATCGGCGGTTAAAATCGTCAGGCGATCCTTCTTGCCCCCGAGGGCCTTTTGAACAGCAAGACCGAGGCCTTCAAAATTCGTTTCCTTCCCGTTCACCGTCAATTTTCCGCTGAGTTCTAGCTTGATATTGACGCTTTCACTCTTGGAAACCTTGCCGATCGCCGCCTTCGCCTTGGATTCGAGAACCTTGATGCCTGACGTCATCGCGAAGGGTGAGATGGCCATGAAGATGATAACGAGCACAAGGGAGACGTCCACCAACGGGGTGACGTTGATGTCGGTAATTGCTTCGTCCGGCCCTTTTTGCGCTCCGGCCACGGCGTCCTCTCTATTTGGCTCCGATCATCACGATAAAGCGGGCGGAAGTCACTTCCATCTCGACGGAGGTGTCCTTCACCTTGCGCATATAATAGTTGTAGACGATGACAGCAGGGATGGCGACGGCCATGCCGGCTGCGGTCGCAATCAGCGCCTCGGCGATGCCCTTGGCGACGACCGCCGGTCCGCCGGAACCCGCCAGCGCGAGGTCACGGAAGGCTTTAATGATGCCGACCACCGTTCCAAACAGACCGATGAAGGGAACTGTATTGCCCAACGTGCCAAGCACGACCAGAAACTTTTCGAGCTTCAAGCGTTCTTCAAGGATTTTTGTTCCGAGCAAATCCTCGATATGACCGCGCGGGCGTCCGCGATGCGTCAGCCCGTATTCAATCACACGAGCGACGGCCTTCTTGTCCTTCTTGGCTACCGCCATCGCTTGATCCGGCTTGCCGCCCTGGAGCAGTTTCCCGACCGTGGCGAGAAGAGCGTCGCCGGAGCCTTTCGCTTTGCGGAAATACCACCACCGCTCAACGGTGACGCTGACTGAGAGAATCGAACAGAACAGCAGGATTACGAGCGTAAAGCTCTCTTTGAACATTTCTAAATAAGTAAATTCGCCCATATTAATTCATCCCCGGAATGTTAATCTCTTCAGTTTTTTTCTTTTTTTTCGGTATAGGTTTCGGCTTCTTTTTGGCACGGCGTTTGGCCGGCTTCTTATCCTTCGGCATGATCTGCGTCTTGCTTTCTCTGGGAGCGACGTCTTCGCCCCGCTGAAATGATTTGAGTCCCTTGGCACGCTGACACGCGGCCTTCTTTGTTCCGCCGGGAGCGTTTCGGCAAAGGTCTTTGTAGATCTGGATTGCCTTCGCGTAATCCTTGCGTTCTTCATACTCCTCGCCCAATTTGATCAACCCCTGAAGTCGGAAGGCATAGTCTTTCGGAGACATAGGGACAAGGTTTTCCCAGACCGTAATCGCCTCCGGTTTATCCAGCATCATCACGTAGAGCTCCCCTTTTCGGTAAAGAACTTCCATGACGGTTTCGGGGTCGCTTTTGCAGTCGGAAATGCGGGTTAAGGTGCTCATGCCGCCGGCGAAATCTTTGCGGTCCTTCTGAATGGTGAACATTTCCCACAACGCGGCCCGGCCGCCTTCGTTTTCACAGCCGACTTGCGTGGCAAAACGCGCATAGGACTCTTCGGCCCGGCCGTAATTCCCGGTCGCTTTGTAAGCGAGAGCCAAATTAAACAATCCCGCTTTTGTGTATTCGGAATCCGGATATTCATCCATCAGGCGCTGGTAATATTTGATCGCCCCTTCATGTTTCTTCAGGCCGTAGAGCGAAGATCCCGCGTGAAACAACGCCAGCGCAATGTCATCATTGATCGGGAAGTTTGTCAGGAAACGTTCAAAGGCATTGGCTGCGTCGGCAAACTTCTCCGCGTTGTACATCGACTCCGCCAGCAGGAATTGCGCCTTTTGCAGCTTGGGCGAACCGGTGAAATCGACCGAGAATCTCTGAAACTCTTCTCCAGCCTCTGCGAATCGTTTCATTTCAAATAAGCGGCGCGCGATTCTAAACTGGGCTTCCGCCGCCGTTTCGGTTCCGGGAACCGCCTCAACCACCGTGCGCAGCGAGGAGCGGAAATTGGCGGTGGGTGTGCGGTCGTACACCGCTTCCATAAGATCCAGCGCATCGATCGTTTCCGCCGCTTTGGGAAACCGCTTTAACAACGCCAAGGCGGAATTAAGCGTGCCGGGATTGTTTTTCCCGTTGAAGTGAGACATAGCCACGCGGAGATACGCAAGAGGGAGCTGCCGAGACGAAGGATAGGTATCGATAATCCGTTGGTATTGGCTGACCGCCTCTTCGTATTTCTGCGCCCTAAAGAGCGTGTCGCCGACCTGATATTCGGCCTTTTTAACTTCTTCCGCCTTGGGGTACTTTTGGATCAAATGACGCCAGGCTTCGATCGCCTGGGTGTAGAACTGCTGATGATACAGCGACATGCCGCTCATGTAGCAGGAGCGAGCCGCCTGTTTCGAATCGGGATTTTCCTTACAGAACTTTTCAAAGAGGTGATAGGCGCTCTCATATTTCTTCTGGTTGTACATCGAGTCGCCGATGCCCAGCGAGTTTTCGGCAAAGGCCCCGATATCGCCATCCTTCATGAGTTCCAGCATGGCCTGCAGCTTTTCGCGTTCTTCATGCGCCCGAACATCGTCTCCCAGCATTTGGAAGGTCCAGGCAAGCCCGTCCTGTGCGTAAAAGGCGGCCTTATCGTTGGGATACACCTTCAGAACCATTTCATAAATCGCCTTCGCTTCATCCACCCGGTTCATGCGAATGTAGGCTTCGGCCGCGAAGAGATAACTCAAAGGCCGCCACTTCGACTGGGATGGAGGCAGATGGCGGAAAATAAACTGGTACGACGTCAGAATCGCGTTGTAGCGCTTGAGATCGTATTGGGTCTTCAGAATGGAATAGAGAGCTTGTTCGGCGACATCCGATGTCGGCGCGAGATCGATGATGCGCTGAAACGCAGTCACGGCGTCGTCCGGCCGTTTAGATTTAATCAGGGAATTGGCGAGCACGATATAGACATTTTTCGCCAAGGAATTGGCAGGATACAGGGACAGAAAATTGCGGCAGGTCTGCGCCGCTTGGGAATAGTCCGACACATTGTACTGCGTCCACGCGAGTTTATAATGCGCCAGCGGAGAAATTTTAATCGTCTCGGGGTACTGGGTGATCACCTTCGTATAGGCGAATAAGGCCTCGCGGTATTGGTCGGCCACGAGATAGGACTCCGCGATGAAATACTGCGCGAGCGGCGCAAAAAAGTCACGGGAATACCGGTCGATCACCGATTGGAAATGGGCGCGGGCTTCGACATAATTTCCTTTCTGGAAATAGGCCGAGCCGATTCGAAACAGCGCCGATACCCTTAGAGGGGATCGCGGATATTTCGCCGAGAAACGGCGGTATTTTGTGATCGCGCCGTCAAAGTCCTTGGCAAGGAAAAACGAGTCGCCGATAAAGAACTCGGTCTCTTCGATGAGCACCGAATTGGGATAGGTCTTCACCAAATTCTGGAAGGCCGCCGCTGCGAGATAGGAACGCTTGGAGAGCAAATAGGTTTTGCCGAGATAAAACTGGGCTTCCGCGGTCTTCACCCGCTTCAGCGCGCGTTCGGCGTTGGCATAATCGCCTTTGTGCAGGCTGATAATGCCCTGCACGTAAAGGACATCGGGCACCCTCAAGAAATGCGGATAGGTCTCGCCGAGCAAAAACAAATTGGCTTCGGCCTGGGAGAATTGCTCCAGCGCGAGGTTGGCGAAGATGACCCCCATCCAAGCCTCGGGCACGATATAGGATTTGCGATGTTCCTCTTCGACTTCCCGCCACGCTTCAATCGCGTTTCCCCATTCCTTGGAGTTGTAGTAGACCTCGCCCAACCGGTACTGGGCCGATGCGTCCAAGCCCGACTGGCGTTTACGGTAGTTGCGGATCACTGCGGAAAACGCCTTCTCGGCTTGTTTGAGTTCAGCGATGGCCGCCGTATTTTTGGGCGCCAACAGCCGGGAGACATCGGTTTTTTTCGACTCGGCTTCCTTTTTCAGAATCTTGAGCGCCGCCGCCATGTGGCCTTCTCCCACCATGAATTGGGCGTCGGCTGCCTTGGGGCTGTCCTTGTGATTGCGGATAAAACGTTCGAAGGATTCAATCGCGGCCATCTTGGAGCGGGAAGTTTCCTGATACAACTTGGTCGCCGATTGCCAGAGTTCTTCTTCTTCCTGGGTCGGCACGTATTGGCGGCGGCGGCGGGCTTCGGCCGGTCCAATGAGACCGACCAGCAGCAAAGCCACGGCTGCCAGCATCGAGAAGCGTTTCATGGTCACTCCAAGCAAGGCTGCAGAGCCTTCGAACGGACTTCCTCTTCCAGCTTGGCAAACAAAATCTCGGGCGCAATGCCGTTGATTTGTTTGCTGTCCCTGCGGCGAATGGAAACCGTTTTAGACTCAACGTCCTTCGGGCCTAAAATAACGCAGTAGGGAATTTTTTCAAGGACGGCTTTCTTTATTTTTTTCTTTAAATTTTCGTTTGTGTCATCGATGTCGACGCGATACCCTTTGCCTTTCAATTCAGCTGCCAACGCCCGGGCAGGCTCACTTTGGGCTTCATTGATCGTCAACACCTTGACCTGCACCGGTGCAAGCCACAAGGGAAACTTCCCCGCGTAATGCTCGATCAGCACCCCGAAGAAACGTTCCACCGAGCCAAGCAGGGCGCGGTGCACCATTAACGGGGCCTGGCGGCTGCCATCGGCCGCCACGTATTCAATACCGAATCGTTTGGGCAGATTAAAATCAAACTGCACCGTGGTCAACTGCCAATCCCGGCCGATGGCGTCGACCATTTTGATGTCGATTTTCGGGCCGTAAAAAGCGGCCTCCCCTTCAATCCGGGTATAGGGGATCTCCATGTGTTTGAGCGTATTCTCCAACGCCCCTTCGGCCTTTTCCCACTGATCCGCCGATCCCGCGTAATTTTCGGATTTGGCGGCGTCCCAGGTCGAGAGCTCCACCTTAAATTCGGAGAAGCCGAAACTATCCAGTACCGCTTTGGCGAAATTGACGCAGTCCTCGACCTCTTTTTCCACCTGCTCGGGCATGCAGAAAATATGGGCGTCGTCCTGGGTAAAGCCGCGCACCCGCATGAGTCCGTGCACAGTGCCGCTTTTTTCATAACGGTAGACAGTGCCGAGTTCCGCGTAGCGTAGCGGCAGATCGCGATAACTGCGCAGGCTGTTTTTGTAAATAAGAATATGCCCGGGGCAATTCATGGGTTTGAGCTGATATTCGACATTGTCGATTTTCATCGGCCGGAACATGCTGTCCGAATAGAAATCCGCGTGTCCGCTGGTATGCCACAGTTCGCGCTTCATCACATGCGGGGTGTACACGATGTCATAACCACGGGCGATCAATTCGTTGCGCAGCCAATCTTCGATCAAGGTGCGGATGCGGCCGCCTTTGGGGTGCCAGAAAACAAGACCCGGCCCCCCCTCTTCCTGAATGCTGAAGAGATCCATATCTTGGCCGATTTTCCGGTGGTCGCGTTTTTTGGCTTCCTCGAGTTTGGCCAGATGTTCCTTAAGATGTTTCTTCTCGGACCACGCGGTACCATAGATGCGCTGGAGCATCTTATTTTTCTCGTCACCGCGCCAATAGGCGCCCGCCACCGACAGTAGCTTAAAGTGACGCAGGCGCTTGGTGTTGTCGACGTGGCCGCCCCGGCAGAGATCGATGAAACTGTCATGGGAGCAATGGGTGACCTTGCCTTCGATGCCTTCCAGCAATTCGATCTTATAGGGTTCGTCTCGCTTCTTCCAGTACGCCATCGAGTCCTCTTTCGAGACCTCTTCGATGGAAAAATCGTGTTTGCCAAGGATGATCTCCGTCATCCGCGCTTCAATCTTTACCAGGTCTTCATCGGTAAAGCGATGTTCGGAATCGAAGTCGTAATAAAATCCGTTATCGATCGGCGGGCCGATGCTTATTTTCGTGCCGGGCCATATTTCCTGAACGGCCTGGGCCATCACATGGGCGCAGGAATGACGGATCGCGTCTAAACTGCGTTTAGAAGTGGGATTGCGTTCCTCAAAGTCACTTTGCCCGGCTTGGCTCTTTTCAGTCACTGTTTCCACAAATCCTCTAAAAAACAGCCCGCTCGTCCTGATTGCACAAGACCAACGGGCTAAAAAATGGTGGGCCGTGCAGGATTTGAACCTGCGACCTTTCCCATGTCAAGGGAACGCGCTACCCCTGCGCCAACGGCCCCGAGTTTATCTTTAAGAATATTACCAAAATGGCTGTTTGCTTTCAAGATTGCGCGATCCATGTCCGTCGGTTTTCCTATAACTGAAGTTTAAAAGACCGTTGTTGCATTGTCAATAACAGGAGTGTTACTAATTGAAACAATAAGACCTTAAATATGTTGCAAAAATGAACTCCAAGGAGGCATACTATCCCCATGAGGCTATTCATTTTTTTAGTTCTAATTGTTAGTGCGACGAACGCGCAATCCGCTACAACAGACGAAATCAATAAAATTCCGCATTTTGAGGTCGCAGCCAGTACCATGGATGTTGCGGTGGTCATCGGTATCGAGAAATACCGCGATGTGGGACCTGCTGCCTATGCCGCGAGCGACGCGGTATTGTTCTCCAAATACCTGCTCAAAATGGGCTACGCCCAACGCAATATTCGCTTATTAATAAACGAACGAGCCACCAACAGCGATCTGGAAATGGCGATCGAAACCTGGCTGCCCAACCAAGCCGTACCTGGCGGCAAGGTTGTGGTTTATTATTCCGGACATGGCGCCCCCGATCCGGCGACCGGGGAGGCCTATCTTGTTCCTCATAACGGCGACCCCGCCTATCTCGCAAAAACCGCCTACCCCATCAAACGGCTGCATGAAAAACTCGCGGACCTGACAAATTCCAAGGTCGCGCTGCTGATGGACGCCTGTTTCTCCGGGAGCGGCGGTCGTTCGGTCATCGCCCCCGGTGCGAGGCCGCTGGTGACCCTCATTTCGCCGGTTCTGCAGCGCGGGGACAATGTCACCATCATGACCGCCTCGGAAGATTCCCAGATTTCAACCTCCTCGCCCGAACGCGGGCACGGGCTTTTCACCTATCACCTGATCAAGGCACTTCGTGCGGGCAAGGGGTCGGTCTCCGACATCTATGATTATCTTCGTACGAAGGTTCAAGACGACGCACGCCGCTTGAATGTGAGCCAAACACCGACGCTCTCCAAAGCAGCCGAGAGTTTTATGATCGCCGACATTAAGGGAGTCGTTTTTGAAAAGCCAAAAAAGCCGAAAGTTTCTCCCGAAGCGCTGAAGGAACTCGCCGCGACTAAGAGGCTCCTGGCGGAACAGAAAAAAGAGATGGACGCCGAGCGCAAACGCCTCGCCGCTGAATCAAAGAATAAAGACAAAGCGCTGAAGGCCGAACGCAAACGCATGGAAAAAGAACTTGCCGACAAGGCGACGCGCGATAAGAAACGTCTTCAGCGGGAAAAACGCGAGCAGGAAGCCGAGCTCAAGCGTAAAAAGCGGGCGCAGGAAGCTGAAATCCGGCGCAAAAAGCGCGAACTGCGCAAACTCAAGAAGAAAAAGAAATCATACCGGTCGCCGCCGCCGCCCTAACTGGTGGCGCCGCACAGGCAGCGGGCGGTGTGAATTTCTTCAGTCATGACTTAAATGGAGCTTCATGCCTGGGTTGCGGGCTGAACATCAATCGTCTTTGCTTCCAACTCTCACCAACGAGTTAGAAGCGCAGGCTTGCTCCAAAGTCCGGGCCGTGAATCACCGTCAGGTTGTAGCCGTCATCCACCGGGCTGGTTGGGCGGGCGTACATGCGATACCGTGCGCTGAAGCTGAAGTTGTCTCCCAGGAAGAGTTCATAACCCGTATTAATATCCCACGCGGCCGCGGCGCCTTCAATGAGATTTTCATTGCCCGTGGTCGCGTTGTCGAACTCGGACTTAAAGCTGCCAAAACCAATGGTAGTGTTCCCGAAAAACCGATGCACTCCGGCTTCATCAATCGGCGCTTGAAAACCGGCGCCGAATTCCCAAAGAAGAATCGTCGTTTCGGTCTCGAGTGATTTTGAATTGCTCGCATTCCAGGTAAAACCCGGTGTGGTGATGGTTTGAGAATCTTCGAAGTTGTTGATGCGAATACCGGTAAATAAATTCCATGGTTTGTCTTTAGGGAGGTAGCGAATTAAGAATTCTACATCGATTCGCTTCAACTCATAGGTCCCGTTAATAATATTTCCATTATCGCCAGGATCTCCCCCTGCACTGTTGCCAGTATCCGCAACAAAGAAGGGCCCGTCTGTTTCACCGCTGTAGAAGTTGAAAAGGAAGTCAATGGGCGCATCGGCGGGATGAAAGGCAATCGCTGCGCCGCCCAGGGGAATATTCACCTGCTCACGCACCGAAATCTGTCGATTTGTTGCCGTGTTTGACAACAAGGCGTTTTCCAGCGCATTAAAATTCTCAACGGAAAACCAAATTTTTGGAGTGACGGTGATGCCGACCTTGGCTGCAGCCCGCCCGGAAGCGAATGCAAGAATTCCAATCACGAGCATCGGCAAAAAAAACTTTTTCATCAATATTCCTCTTCGTTGAGACGGAATTTAAGAACCCTATACTAACAAATAGGCGAGAATTTTTTTGAAGTCATCCGGAAGCGGTGCCTTAAAAATCATGGGACCTGTCTCCGGGTGTCTCAACCACAACCGCCGTGCATGCAGCATCTGCCGTGACGCTCCCAAACGTTCGGCATCCGATCCATCAAAAGTTTTGGCAACCGCTTTTAAATAGGCAGAGCCGTCACCGTTGTAAAGCTTGTCGCCGAGTATTGGAAATCCGGCGTGCGCCAAATGAACCCTGATTTGATGCAGCCTCCCCGTACGCGGCCGCGCTTGTACAAGCGCGGCCTCACCCCCCGCCGCAACAACCGTAAAATCGGTCTGGGCAGCCGCCCCGTCTTCCAGTACCGCCTGCTGAACGAGAATTTCCCCCCCAGCCTTGCCCAGCGGGGCATCAATGGCGAATCGTTTTTGAGGAGGCACGCCGCGAACCAAGGCCAAATATTCTTTGCGAATTTCACGGCGCTCGAATTGGCCCTGCAGCGCCGCCGCCGCGGCGGAATCCTTTGCAAGAACAAGCACGCCGCTTGTTTCCCGGTCGAGACGGTGGGCCAGGGTTAAAAAGCCGGCGCCCGTTTGCTCCCGCAAAATCGACAACACCGTATTGCGGATGACTCGGTCGGTCGGGTGCACAATCAGATCCGGGGGTTTATTAACAACAAGAATCCGGTCATCCTCAAAAAGGATCGGCAGGCGCGCATGCGTGGGGGCGGGTTCCTCTCTGCGGGCATAACGCAACACAACCACGTCATCGGTTCGCAATCGTGCAGACGCCTTCGCCCGTACACCGCGCAAAGAAACCTTGCCTTCATCA
>NVTF01000086.1 GCA_002401485.1 Elusimicrobiota bacterium
GTCGTAGGATCGATGCGAGAAGTAGCGGTGATACCCCCCCGTGATCGCAAACATCCGTACAAGATAGGCCGTCACGGCAACGGCAATTGCGGTCCAACTCCATCCCACAATAAATACGAACAGGCAGACGATGTGTACGGCCCAAAAAAGTCCCGCATGAAAACGTCCTATCACGGCCTTGCTCATGCCGAGGCCTCTTCACGCTCCAAAACCATCTGAACCGTGTCGAGTGTGCGAGTCTTAAAACCGGCCTCGCAGTAGCTGAAATAGAAGTCCCACAATCGAATAAACCGCGAATCAAAACCGAGACCGCTCAATTCGGATTTGGAACCCAGAAAACGTTGGCGCCAGGTGCCCAGCGTCTTCGCATAATTAATGCCGATGCTTTCCATACGCGTCACCGCCAATCGGGAACCGGCTCTCATCGCACCCTTCATCGCGTTAACCGACGGGCACAACGAACCCGGGAAGATATGCTTCTGGATAAAATCGGTCCGCGACCGGTAGGCTTCAAAACCCTCATTGGGGAAGGTGATCGCCTGGATCACCGCCTTGCCGCCGTGCGCCAACGCCCGGTCAATCGCTCCGAAATAAACCCCGAGATTTTCGTACCCGACCGCTTCGATCATTTCAACCGACACAACCCGGTCAAAGGTGCCGTCCACATCACGGTAGTCGCGCAGTTCGAAGCGAATTTTATCCGCCACTCCCGCCTCGCGGGCGCGTTCTTGGGCGACAACAAGCTGTTCCTCGGAAAGGGTGATCGACACAACCTCAACGCCGTAATCCCGAGCCGCCTCAATGGCGAGCCGTCCCCAGCCCGATCCGATTTCCAGCATGCGCATCCCGGGTTTTAGATCCAGCTTTTCCATGATCATCGCGCGTTTGCGCGCTTGGGCGGAATCGAGATCGTCGCCTTCCTCCCACACGGCGCAGGAATAGGTCATCGAGCCGTCGAGAAAGGTTTCAAACATCGCGTTGGAGAGATCGTAATGCGCGTGAATATTGTCACGCGCGCCCGCTTTTGTATTGGCATGGGCACGATGATAAACATCATCAAACATCGCCCCCAGCCGGGACAAACGGCGCGCCGCGCCGGAAAGCTGCTTCTTATTGAGAATGAACCATTGGATTAACGCCGGGAGATTAGGGGACCGCATCGACCCATCGGCGTACGCTTCGCCCAGACCCAGCGCTCCCCGCGCGACCAACAGAGGGAAGAAGGACCAATGTGAAACGATAAGTTCGGCGGCAGCCCCGTCTTTCGCCCCATAACGCCGCTCACGACCATCCGGCAGGCGAAGGATTAGCAGGCCGGCTTCGGCCCTCCCCAATACACGACTGATCACCGCGAGGCAAATTGACTGGACCAAAGAGGGTCTTGTTTTCATGATTGAACTCCAAATAGTCCGGCCACCGTTGCGGCGGAACGAACCGCGTCCTCGTGAAAGCCATAGCCGTGATAACTGCCGACAAAATAGGTTCTGCGTTTGCCTTGCAGAGACGGCAATTCGTTTTGCGTACGAACGGCCTCTGCCGTGAACAGCGGATGCATGTAATTAATCTCGCGAATGATTCGTGCCGGATCGATTTCACGCTCCGGGTTGAGCGTCACGCAGTAACGCTCCTTTGTCTGCAGCCCCTGTAAATTGTTCATGTCGTAGGTCATCGTTGCGCGTTCTTCATCACTGCCGCTGGCGCGGAAATAATTCCAGGACGCCCACGCCCCGCGAATCGGAGGAAGCACGGAGACATCGGTATGCAAAATTGTCCGGTTTCGTTCATACCGCCACGGACCCAAAAGCCGCGTCTCATCCTCGCTTGGATCTTCCAGCATGGCATGTGCTTGGTCGGCGTGCGCGGCGATCACGACGTTGTCGAAGCGGCGCGACTCCCCGTCTTCAAAACGCACCGAAACCCCTTGCAAATCGCGCTTCACTCCGACCGCAGGTTTGCCCGTCACCACATCCCCGGAAAAACGCTTTAAGAACGCCTTGATGTAGCTATGGCTGCCGCCGACGACCGTCTGCCATTGTGGGCGGTCGCGCAAATCAAGCAGCCCGTGGTTGTCGAAAAAACGCGCCAAGGTTTGAGCTGGAAACGAAAGCATCTGCCCCGACGGGGTCGACCAAATCGCCGAACCCATCGGCAGGAGGTAGTGGCGTCGAAACGGAGCGCCGTAGCCGCTGTCCTTGAGATAGTCGCCAAGCGACACGTCTTCCAGTTCGCCCGCTTCCAGCGCGGTTTTTGTCTCGCGGCCGAAGCGAACCACTTCGCTCAGCATGCGCCAATACCACGGCCGCACGGCGTTGCGCTTTTGCGCAAACAACCCGCGCATCCCCCGGCGCCCGGAATACTGAAGCCCCGTCTCCTCGCAGTGATAGCCGAAACTCATATCGGAAAAACGCACCGGAACTTCAAGTTCCTTCAAAAATTTATGGAAGGTGGGATAACAGCGATCGTTGCACACAATAAAGCCGGTATCGACTGCGGTGCCGGCGTCGGGCCCGTTCTCAATCACAATTGTATTGGTGTGGCCGCCCACATACTTGTTTTTCTCAAAGAGGGTAACGTCGTGTATGCGCGACAGCCAAAAAGCCGCGGACACGCCGGCAACTCCGCCGCCGAGAACCGCTATCTTCACGCGGCGGCCTTCCGCTTTTTCGGATGGACTAAAAAGGGAACACCCTTAAGCCACAACAACAACGCGTGCCAGTGAATGCCCAACACGACTCGGGCGGTCATTAACGGGTAGCGAAACAACACCGAATCGAGAGCACCCGCCGTCGCCTCGACCCGGTCCAGCGTTAAGGTGGCGTCGAAAAAATGTCCATTCTCGCCTGCGCTTTCTTTGTGCACGAGGATGCGATCCCCGGGGACCTCGAAACGCCACCGATAACGAATCTCCATCGGCATAAAAGGCGAGACATGAAAGGCCTTGTCGAGTTCAAAGAGGCTTCCCTTTCCGTCGCGGTATTTCTTCGCGTCAAACACGTAGCAATGGCGCTCGCCCCATGGCGTATTGTTGACTTCGGCGACCACAACATCAAGCACGCCTTCTTCGTCGTGGCAATAGAAATAACTGACCGGGTTAAAAACGTAGCCGAAATAGCGCGCATGCGTAAGAAGGCCGACGGTGCCGGCCGGGCGGCGGCCGAGTTTGCGTTCCACCAGGGAAAGAACCTCTTCCTTTAGAGGCTTGTCTAAATCCCCGAGATGGTCGATGCGGCGAAATACCCCCAACCCGGAACCCTCGTTGGACCAGAAACGGCTGCCTTCAAATACCGTCTGGACCTCATCGAGATCGAGGTACATCATGAAAATCGAATAGGTGAACGCATGCCTCTTGGGAGAAGTGCGGCGGTGGCGGATGAGTCCTTCGTAAATCGCGCTGTTCACGGTTTTTCAAACAGGGTGTGCGTCACACCCCACTGGTCTCCGCCTTCAAATCCAAAGAGTTCCGCACAGGCCATGAAGAACATGCGCCAACGCTGAATCCATACCTCGGTTTCTTTTCCATACACCGGCAGGAGATGTTCTCTCACTTCATCCCGACGGCGATCGAGGTTCTCAAGCCACGCCTCAGCGGTTTTTTGATAATGCTCGCCGCTCAACGGCCACCGCGACACCACCTTCAAGTCATCCTGAAAAGAATCAAAAAGCGTTTCGGCGGGCATGATGCCGCCGGTGAAGAAATACTTCGCCATCCAATCGGCCTGGCCCTCCACCTCGAAGGGATAGGTGAAGTGTTTATGCGAGAACACATGCACAAACAAACGCCCGCCCGGCGCCAGCCACGACGCGATGCGGCTCAGCAAGGTTTTGTAGTTGCGCATATGCTCAAACATCTCGATCGATACGACGCGGTCGAAGGTCTCGTCGATCGCGAATTCATTCATATCCACCGTGATCACGCGCAAATTCGCAAGTCCTCGTGCTTCGGCACGCCCTTCAATAAAACGCCGCTGGGGCGCCGAGTTTGAGACGGCGGTGAATTTCGCGTCGGGATACGCCTCAGCCGCCCACAAAGAGAAAGAACCCCAGCCGCAGCCGAGCTCTAAAACACGCTGTCCGTTGGCGATGCCCGCACGTTCGGCGACCTGTTTAAGACTCTCCAGCTCCGCGGCGTCGAGCGTGGTCACACCTTCAGGCCAGTAACAACTGCTGTATTTGAGTCGTTTGCCGAGCGTGCGCTCAAAAAATCCCGGAGGCACTTCATAATGCTGCTCATTGGCCTTTTCGGGGACAAGGGCAACGGGGCTATGCGCGAGTTCTTTAATAAACGCCAGACGTTCTTCGGCGCGAAGGGTTTCTTTGGACAGGCGGGCCGAAATCAGACGCCGCATCCCCCAACGAACGAGCGTGTCGGGAACAATGCCCTTTTCTGAAAGTGAAATCGCTAAACTCATGGTTTTACAGCCTCGCCTTAATGCGGCGAATCCCCCACCCGAATATCGGAACCTTCTCAAAGAGGCCGTCGGCCGCGTCCCAATAATCGTGATGCATCACCACCATGCCGTTTTTATCGAAACGCACATGACTGATGCCGACCGAACTGTTCACTTCCCCTTTCCGGAACTTCTTAAAAACGATATGCATCTCCCAGCGGAAATAATGTTCGTCCCCGCTACGCCAGCCATCCTGGATCTCCACCTTGCAGGAAACAACGCCGTTGGCCGAATCAACAAGATAGTGCTCGATGGCATCAACGCCGCGAACGATCTTCAAGGTATCGTAGAACCATGCGTCTTTCGCATAAGAAGCCCGCACCGTTTTTTTGAGGGCCTCCGCGGTAAAATCGGCAAAAACATTCTTCCAACGTGCGATGGCCTCTTTTTCGGCCTCCGAGCCGGCTTCAAGACGGCCGACTTTTTCAACCGAGGTCGCACTAAGCGACTCTTGTTGATACTTATAGCTACCCTTGGGCATCGGTGCCGCACAACCCATGAAAACCCCCGCTAGAATAATCAGCCCGCTTTTTAAATTCATTTCAACAAAACCTCTATTAAGTAAGATTATATAATGACCCGGCGTGAACTCATATCTAATTCTCATAATAATCGGCTGGATTGCGACCGCCGGCCTCATGTTTTGCCTGTGGCTATATGCGAAAATTGCCCGAAATGCCGGGGTTGTTGATATCGGATGGACCGTTTCTCTCGGCGCTCTCGCTGTTTTCTTCGCCTGCAACGGGGCAGGTTCTCCCGAAAGACGCATTTTAACCGCTTTATTGCCCGGTATTTGGTCGCTGCGATTGGCCCTTTATCTCGGCCCTAGAGTGTTTAAGGAGGGTGAAGACGCCCGTTATGTCACTCTCAGGAACAAATGGGGCGATGCCGCAAATCGCAATTTCTTCTTGTTTTTTCAGGCTCAAGCCCTTCTAAATGCCTTCTTGTCTATCCCCTTTCTCATCTGCGCCTTTGACACGACCCCAGGCATCGACCTCCGGGCGATTTTGGCGATATTCATTCTGATCCTCAGCGTCACCGGTGAAGGCATCGCCGACCGCCAACTGGCCGCATTTCGCAGCGATCCCGCCAACAAAGGAAAGACCTGCAAAACCGGATTATGGCGCTACAGCCGCCACCCAAATTATTTCTTCGAATGGGTCCATTGGTGGTCCTACCCAATTCTCTGTTTTGGAGCGCCGTTTTGGGGATTTTCGCTGATCGGTCCCGTATTAATGCTCTTTTTCCTGGTCAAAATAACCGGCATCCCCGCCACCGAAGCCCGCGCACTAAAATCCCGCTCCGACTACGCCGAATACCAACGGACAACGAGCGCGTTCGTCCCCTGGTTTCCCAAATGAGGTGCCAGGCACCGCGTGCGTTTGTTGCGTTTAGGCGGGAGCAACTAATCCTAACCCAAGAGATAGATTTCTTCACACAATTACTGTTCTAAATTCAGCATTTTTTAATATCGCCCTAGCCCTGCCCCCACCAATTTTCTAGACTCAGATCAGGTGGTAAAAATGGCACAAACGATGACACAATCCGGCCTCTACTCCAAATCCCCCGAAACCTTAAAAAACATCCATCGCTTAATGGTTCGCGCTCGCCTCTTGGAAGAACGCCTGATCAAAATGAGCAAGGGCGGCGACGGCTATTTTTGGATCGGCGGTCCGGGCGAAGAAGCCTTCAACGTTCCGCTCGGTCTTTTGATCAAGGCCGGAAAAGGGGTCGACCACGATTTCCTGCATTTTCACTACCGCTCCTCAGCCACCGCGGTGGCGATGGGAGTGGAACCGCTCGATTGCATGCGCCAGATGCGCAACACCGACCAAGACCCCTTTTCGAAAGGGCGAAATTTTATCGGCCATTTCGCCGTGCCTGAGCTGAATCTGCTGCCGATCGCCTCCACCATTGAAACCCAGTATTCGACCGCCATCGGCACCGGCATCGCACATGCCCGCGCCGATACGGACGCGATCACCATCGTCAACGGAGGCGACGCGGGATCGGCCGAAGGGGATTTTCACTCCTGCCTTGTCTGGGCGAACCGCCCCGCGCTGCCGTTGCCGATTCTCATCATCGTCATCGATAACGGGTACGGGATCTCAACAGAAAGAGACACCCAGCACGGCGAGACGTCGATTGCGGATTGGGCCAAGACCTTCCCGGAAATGCCCGGCAGGACAATCGATGGCAATGACGTCGAGGCGTCCTGGTCCGCGCTGGAAGAGGCCATGAGCTACGTGCGCAAACAGCGCAAACCGTATTTGCTCGTCGCGAAGGCAAGCCGGCTGCATGGCCATTCTTCCTCCTCAGGTGCCAATCGCGTCAACGAAGCGGATTGCATCGACTTGTTCGAGAAGAAACTCCTCGAACAGGACATCGCGACCGCTTCGGATTTTGAGACCGTCCGCGCGGAAGAAAACGCAAAACTGAGCGAACACCGCCAAACGGTTCGCGCCGAATCGTTCCCGAAAGCCGAAACCATCTGGAACGATGTGTTTGCCGACGGTCTTCCCGATTCGTATCCCACGAAGGGCGGGTCCTAAGATGGCTAACATCGCGCAAGCCATTCGCATGGCCCTGCATTACGGCGAGGAAAATCTCGGCGTCAAAGAAATTTTCGGAGAGGACGTCGGCCCGCCGTTGGGCGGGGTATTCACCGCAACCCAGGGCCTGAAAACCGCCTGGAACGCCCCCCTCGATGAGCGCGGCATTATCGGTGCCGCCATCGGCTTGGCATGGGCCGGCCAACGACCGGTCGCTGAAATCCAGTTCGTCGACTATATTTTTAACGTCATCGACCTGCTGAAAATCGCGGGCAACAGCCATTGGGCCTCGGGCGGACAATTCAAAGCCCCGATGGTGATCATGTCGCCGACCGGGTCCGGCATTCATGGCTCCATTTATCATTCACACTCATTTGATACCATCGCCTCGAAAATCCACGGTATGAAGGTTGTCTGCCCTTCCAACGCGAAGGACGCCTACGGACTCATGATCGCGGCAATCAAAAGCGAAGACCCTGTGCTCTACCTCAAGCCCAAGGTACTGCTGCGCGCGCGCGGAGCGGAATTGATTCCCGGCGAACCCGAAGATCCCAAAGAACTCTCCAAGATGATTGACGCGCCGGTCGGAGACCGCTCGAACTGGAAGCCGACATGGCCGGACCTTACCGATTATTCCGTTGAAATCGGCAAGGCGCGCATTGCCCTTGACGGAAACGACGTCACCGTGGTCACCCACGGACGCATGGCGCCGATTTGCGAGAGAGCAGCCAAAGCCATGGAAGCCTCCATTGAGGTGATCGACCTGCGTTCGCTGATTCCCTACGATTGGGACGCGATCAAGGCCTCGGTAAAAAAAACCGGCAAGGTTATTTTCATCAATGAAGAAACCGAGATTTCAAACTTCGGCGAACATCTGATCCGCCGCCTCATCGACGAATGCTGGGATGACTTAAAGGTCCGGCCCCGCTTATTGGCCGGCAAAGCGACTCCCGGCGTCGCGCTCAATCCCGATCTGGAAAACTTCACCCAGCCCCAAAAGGCGGATGTGGAGCGCATCATTAACGACGCCTTGTCCGATAAGGGCTAACCCCCACCCGCATGCGGGTATTACTGCTTCTCCTCCTGAGCGTTCCTGCGGGCGCCGTTCACGACGCATCTTTTGCGCCGAAAAACTACCTCGTTTATTACGGGTCCTGGGGGCCCACGGAGATCGAAAAAGCAAAACCCTTTGAACTCATCATTCTTCACCCCGGCGAAACGATGAGCAATATCACCCCCCGCCTCGTAAAAAAACTGCAGCGCGGCGGCAAAACAAAGGTCATCGCGTATGTCTCCATCGGAGAGTCGAAAACGGTTCCGCTTGGCCCTGCGGCCGCCGGGGAAAAAGGATTTCCCTCCTGGTTTCTCGACGCGGATAAAAACGGGCTCCCGGATGAAAACGGCCGCTGGGGCAGTTATTTCGTAAATGCGGGCGACTCCGCTTGGAAGAAAAACCGCATCACCCGCATGCATGCAATCAAAAAGCGATTGCACGTAGATGGATTCTTTTTAGACACCTTGGACACCGCCTCTCCATGGGGAAAGTATGGGTGGATGCAAAAGCATATGGCGCGCTTTGTCTGGGATATCGGCAGTGAATTCCCAAAAGATTTAATTATTGCCAACCGCGGACTTTTCTTATTTCAAACATTCCCAAAACTAATCGGCCCCGCCATTGATGGTTTGATGTTTGAGAGTTTTATCAGTGAGTGGGATTGGCACCGGAAAGTTGGCGTGACGCACCCCTGGCTTAAAAGCAACATCGACTTAATGAAAACTACTCTCTTGCCCCAGGCCGCGAAAAGAAACGGCTTTCACCTTTTCCTATTGAACTATGTGGACCCCAGCCAAAGCGACTTCTACAATCTCGATGCCGATTTGCACGACGCTTTAGGCACTTCAAAAAGAACAAATTACTACACAACACCCGATCTGCATCGGCTCGAACCGCCTCCGGAAACGTTCTACAAAAAGTCTAAAAAACTTCCGCACATTAAAACGCTTGAAATCGATCCCATGGCCAGGGGCGACTTTTCCGCGAGCATCCTCCTCACGGGTACTCAACAATTAACTTTAGGAGTCGACTACTTTCTTGACCTGCGATATTCTGGTACGCGCCTGCGCGAGGACCAATTATTATTTGCCGAACGCATTGCCATTGATTCCGATATTCTCACTTTGGAAGATTCTTCTGAAGGCAAAACGCTGCGGCTAAAATCCTACGGCCTCAAGAAGTTCAAACAGTATTTCTTCTATCTTAGAGTCCGTGGTCCTAATCCAAAATCAAAAGGGCCGCTTGTGCGAAAAAGCGTTCTAACCCAAGGAGGTCCATGGCCGGACACCGTTTCATCGGTATTGATAAAACCCGGTGATGGGCACATCGATCTGCAATGGGAGGCTCCGCACGCCCACATCTCTGCCTATCATGTTTATATGGGAGCCCACCCCAGCGCTCCCAATCTCATGACAACCGTTAAAACAACCTCGGCCCGTGTTGAACATTTACGAAACGGGAACGTTTATTATTTCTCGGTCGCGGCAAAAGATAAAAAGGGACGCCTCGGCGGACTCTCCCGACCTAAAATGGGCATCCCCGTTGCCACCAAAGGGCCGCTCCCCCCAACGCGGCTCACGGTGACGGCCGGACGCGGCACACTCAAAATTCAGTGGGACGCGCCTAAAACGGAGGGCGTTAACGGCTATCGTCTCACCTGCCAGCGCCTAAATGGAGGGCCTCGCCTCCCTATAAAAATTCCAAAAGAAAAAACTGAGCGAACCCTTTCGGGGCTGCAGCGAAATGCCGTTTACACCGTATTCGTCACGGCAGTGGGGCAGGATGAACTGCAAAGTATTCCCACCCCCCCCATAAATATCCGGACGCAATAGATAACTCCCAATTGCGCGTCGACCAGAGGCGATTTCAGGAAAACATACGGCAGTATTGGAGCATGCCCTTTATCTCTGCGTCGTTTGGAGAGAAGAGCAATGCTTGCTGCAGAAATGGAATCGCTTCACGCGGCCGCCCGTCTTTGATCCGGATAAACGCCATCATATAAAGTGCGGATTGATTGATGTTTTGCTGCGCGGGGCGCCTGAGCGCCGATGCGAGATAGGACTCCGCTGTTGAGAACATCCTCCAATTGGCGTAATGCGAGGCAAGATTGGCCTCGGTGCAGGGGTCCTCGGGTGCCGCCGCATGCGCGGCGAGATCCAGGACATATTGATTCTGCCACGCAAATTGCGTTTCAAGAGATCTTAATCCGAAAAAAAGCAGCAACCCGGCCGTTGCCGCGACAGCCTTGGGGATTTTCCATGAGCGCACCATCAAAGCCCATAAGAGCACAAACCCGACCAGCGGCGAGTAAAGATATCGATCCGCCGCTAGCGCGTCTATTGGAATCAAGTTAGAAACAGGGAACAAAGTTACGCCAATCAGGGCGAGGCTAAACCCAATGAGAGGACGTTTTCTAAGAGCCCAAATTGTTGCCGCCGCAAATCCGAGCAAGGCACTTCCCTTGAGAAAGACTGTTAAAAAGGAAGTTGTCGTTGGGAAACTGTAGCAGACACGCAAATTAGCCGGCCAAATGCCGGTCGTTAGGTTTTGGAATAGACCTTGGATTGCAAAGCCAACGTGATGAAACCAGTCACCTCCCCAGGGGCCGCGATTGGCGAACTGACCGAGAACCATCCAACGGAGCAAGAAAAAGCCTGCCAGTATCGCTGCGTAGGGGGCCCAGCGTTTTATGTATTCGCGGGGCTTTAACGCTGGAGATAGCAGCACAAGGTCGTAGATGATGATCATAGGCAATAGAGCCGCGCCCGATTCGCGAAACAGCAAAGCTGCCGCGAAGGTGATAGACGGAAAGAGTGTGGAACGAGTTTTTGACTGGTAGGCAAGGAAGGTCAGAAAGACAAAGAAATGCGACAGCAAATTAGGTGCGTTGGAGATATAGGCCACGCTCTCAACCTGCGCAGGATGCAGCATAAATAGAATCGCCGCGCACACGGAGGCTACCGTTGCTTCGCGTCCCAGGAGCCTGGTGGAGAATATAAAAACAAGACAGGTGTTGAGGCCGTGTATAAAAAGGGCCATCAGGTGGTACCAAAAAGGAATAAGCCCAAAAGCCTGAAACATCAATCCAAAATAAAATCCGACTAGCGGCCGGTAGGAGTGAAGCGATAAAACAGGATTAGCGTGTATAGCGGATGCATCGAATAAAAACCGAACCCAGTCCAAGGGGGCGGCTAAGGTTTTGTTCATCGTAATATAGCTGGCATCGTCTAGGAGAAACTCACCGGAAAGAGTTGGCATATACGCCGCAACACTGAGGCTCCAGAGCAAGAACATGATCTGAAATTGGGAGACGGTGTGTTGGTTCATAATATTTTTTTAAAAATTGCGCCGTTATTATACTCTACTGGTCACCGCCCGGAAGCAGTGTCACTTCTGAGATCAGGGCTTAGACCAAAACAAGCCCATTCCCCAATAACCGGGAATTAGTAGAATCTTCTCATGACTGACGTCGCCGCTCAATTTCAAAGCTCCTCTGTCCCCAAACGTCTCCTGGTCACCGCCGGACTGCTGACCGCGACCCGTTTGGGCCATGTGATCCCGGTGCCGGGAAGCGAGAGCCTTACCCTTTTTTCCGGGGGCATCACCCCGTATCTCTTAGCCGCGGTTCTCGTGAGTTTGCTGCGGCCGTTTCTTTCTTCCCTCTCCGCGCATTTTGAAGCCGGCGCCTCCGGCCGTGAAAAACTCGACTCGATCACGCGTTACGTCACGGCCGTCTTCGCCGTCCTGTTGGTCGTCGACTTCTCGGCGCCCCTGAACCTTGCCAGCGCCCACACCGTATTGACCGTTGCCGCCGGTTCGATGCTTCTGCTTTTTATCGCCGAAGAAATCACCGAGTCAGGTCTTGGCAGCGGCGTCGCGTGGCTGGTTCTCATCGATATCGCCCGCGGTTTCCCCGGTGTTTTCTCCCAACTCTTCGGGCTGCTCAACGACGAGAAGATCGGTATGATGGTTGCGCTGATTCCCATCGCGGCGGTATTTCTCATCCTCGCCTTGGTGGTTGCCATCGAAACGGCGCAGCGAAAAATAACGGTGATGTATTCCGCGCGCGTCGTTGGGCGGCAAATGATGGCCGGGCAAAAAAACGCGATTCCCGTGAAGGTGAACTCCGCCGGCATCATCGGAGCCCTCGCCGTGCTGCCGATTTTCTTTTTCTTCCCCGCAGGCAATTTCGCGACCGTTATCCTCGCCACGCTCCTAATTGGATTCTTCACTTGGTATTACAGCGGCTCGACCGGCGACCCGAATGAAATCGCCAAAACAATTCAAAATTCCGGTGGCTATATTCCCGGCATCCGCCCCGGCGAAGGCATCGCCAGCCATTTCAGCGACATCAGCGATAAAATCAGCCTCGGCGGCGCAGCGGGATTTGCCCTGATCACCCTGATCTGGGAATCCATCCGTGTAGGACTCGACCTGCCGGGACCGCTCGCAGCCCCCTTTCTCATCATCGCCGCAGGCACCATCATGGAACTGCTCAACCAAGGGCAAGGCCGCATGATGCTCGAACAAGGCGACGGCCACATGATGCGCGCCGCCGCCAAAGCCCGCGAAGGCGTACAATCCAAACGCCGCGGCAACCAAAGAAAAAAGAAAAAACGCCGCCGCTAGGGCCGTACGTTGAGTTGTTGAGTTATTTCTTCGAAATAACTCAACAACTCAACGTACGGCCCCAGGACCTATTCCTTGGTAGGCCGCTTTCCTCTTGAGACCTGCCCAAGAGCCCCAAAGAGATGTAGTAGGAGTTGTCATAAAATAGAGGTAATGGCGCGCTTATTGTTATGTGTTTGTCTGTTGCTAGGCCCAGCCGATGCTTTTGCACGTGTCGCGGCGAAGGGGCCGATTAATGCATCCAGGGTCGCCATTACCCCTTTATCAGGCATGCTGCAGGTTCCGTCCATGGGCACATCACTGCCGAATTTATCGGTGCCGTCCCTGCACACATCGGCATTGCCGGTCTTAACTGCGCTGCAGACATCCACCGTACTGCGCCCCGCAGCGGTATTACCTAAAGCCATTTCGCCAACGCCCGTGCGGCGCGGCAGTAAACGAACGCTCAACCCCGTTTTGGACGGGCTCGACACCCTCACCGAAACTCTCCAAAAAAACAGCCGCGAACCATCTCCGATGACGGGCGCGCGCACCTTGATGAAATTTTTCTCGGGAGCTGATTTCTCGGCGGCAAACGCGGCAGCGCCGCAGACGCCAGACCCCATCGGCGATTTTGCACGTCAAATCCTCTCGGCGCTCCTGCGCCATGGCGGCGACCCCGTCGCGGCCGAACCGGAAATTCTTTCCCTCATCGCGGAGGCGTCCGCCGCGGGGAAACTCGCACCCGGCCTGCGCATGCTGCTCGACGATCCCCGCATCGCAGACCACCTTCCCGTCATGGACGCGGCCAAAAAAGATGCCTACTCCCAACGCCTCGCAAAAATTGTCGCGGCCGAACTCGCCGGTGCCGGCATGACGCCGGGTTCCACCCCCTTCGAGGAATGGGAAAGCCGCGGCGCCCGTCAAATGGACGAGGTCCGCAGAAGCCAATACGCGCCGCGCGGACCCGGAGAACCGTCTCTCTTTGAAGAAGAAGGATTTATCGAGGAGATGCAGCACCTCACGGGCGTCAGCTTCTCCGATGAGAACAAGATCGAAATTCTTTCCGACGGAGCAGCCTCCTACGCAGCGCGAAATGAGTTGATCAGCAATGCGGAGTACAGCATCAATCTCATGGCCTGGGCCATTTATGACGACGCCGCAGGACGCGAAACCGTTGATCTGCTCATCGCCAAACACAAAGAAGACGTCAAGGTCCGCGTCATGGTGGATGGACAAACCATCGACGACAACGGCCACGGCCGCATTCAAATCGCGCGGCTGGAAGCCGCCGGCATCGAGGTCATTCGATTCTCGGATCCGCAGCGGCCCTACGACGGGCTTCATTCCAAACTCCTGATTATAGACGGCGAGGTCGCGATCGCCGGCGGCAGAAACGTCGGGGATCCGTATTTGCATACCGACCCCGACGGCGACAAATGGCGCGACATGGACGTACGCTACGAGGGGCCGGCGGTTGCCGACAGCGAGGCCTTATTCGGCGACATTTGGAACACCCAGGTTCGCAATCGAAAACTGGATCTCGAACTCTTCGAGGAGGTTCTGGCCTATTCAGGCGAACCGGCAGGCACCGCGCGCATCGCCGTCTCTTACCAGCATCCGGGAGAACGCGCCAACGTTTTATTTGGAATGCTCAAGGCGATCTCAGGGGCATCAACGCGCATCAATATCGAAAACGCCTACTTCATCAGTTTCCCGTCGGTCCGGACGGCGCTGCTGGAGGCGATTGCACGCGGCGTTGAAGTGAATATTCTAACGAACTCCGGGGAGAGTGTGGATCAAGCCATCGTGGTGGTTCCGATTCTCGAAAGCCTTCCCGAGCTCATTGAAGCGGGCGCAAATGTTTTCATCATGCGCGAGACGATGCTGCACGCCAAATTCATGACGGTCGACGGCATCTATTCGAATGTGACCTCTTACAATATCCACCCCCGCAGCGAACGCTACGAACATGAGATGGCCATCGCCGGCATCGACAAGGAACTCGCGGCGGACCTTGATGACGATTTCGCCCGCGACACGCTGAAGGCCCGTAAAATCGAAACCGCCTCGGATTTGGATATTCCAAGTTCGCCGCTGAGCGCGATTGTGCAGCGTTATCTGTTTAACCAGCTTTAACCCAAAAGGGCAATATTTTTCGGCCCATTTGACCCTCCCCCCACAGGAGTTGCCCACGCACAGTATGGTGTGAACTGTATCCAGGCAATCGCCGCGGCAGCGCTGGTGTTGGCATTTCCTCACGTGGGGCATGCCCGCGTATTAGCAATCCAATCCATCACAACACGGTCTGCACCCGTCATATTGCCCCTGGGAGCCTCTCTAGCACCTTCCCTCGCGGGCTCACTCACAACGCCAAGCCTTTCGCTGACCCAAAATCTCGTAATCCCAACGCTGCAGACTCCCGTTTATCTCCCTAATACCGTGGTCCCCACGGCGACCCCGCGGACATCCAACGCAGCGTCACCCGCAGAAGAGAAACGTGAGAAAAAGAAAAATCCCGTTTTTGAAAACCTCCTCGCCGTCGCGAAACAATCCAAGAAGTCCCGTCAATCCGGAAACTCCGTTACGGCCTTTGACACGGCAGGGCCGCTGCACCTCACCATCGCCGGTCCGCCGGGCGTGGGCAAAACAACCCAGGCCAAACTCATCGCGGCTAAAACAGGCGTGGTGCACATTTCCGTCGGCCAATTGCTTAGGGTCTACGCGGCGGACAAACCCGAAATTCGCGAACGCATGAACCAAGGCAAATTGGTGTCCAATAAACTCGTCATGCGACTGGTGAGCGAGCGGCTGGCGAAAGCCGACGTGCAAACACGCGGCTACATTTTAGACGGCTTCCCGCGACGGCCGGTGGAAGAGGCCGCCCTGCAGGAAATCCTGACCGACGGCTTGCAGCTTGACGCCATGATCCGTCTCGACGCGCCGCGCGCAGTCCTAAAACGCCGCATCCTCGCCCGTGGACGTGAAGACGACACGTCCCCGGTTTTCAAGCAACGCATGCAGATCTACCGCAGCAAAACCCTCCCGGTGATCGAAAAACTGGAAAAAGAACTCCCCACCCTTACCCCGGATGGGCGCATGACCAAAATCGAGTCCATTTACGAGAGCCTCATCGGCCGCCTGGCGCGATGGATTAACAGCCGATGAGTCTCAATTGTTCTTGTTTCTGCAACACAACTCCGTTACCTTAATAGGGTGGCCCCCTCAACCGACCTAATTGCGCAGGAAACCCCTGTTCAGGAAGCGATCCGTTTTTCTCGCGGCCGCATCGTGGAACAAGAACGGAATATCTCCAATCTCATCGACCGCTTCGTCGCGCTCGAAATGCGGCTCGAAGATTTTCACGAGCAGGAATATTGGCCGAAGGTGGGCATTCACGCCGAAGAACTCGATGTGATGCGTGAGAAGATACTCGGACGTTCCATCAAACCCGAAGCGGTGCACAGGAAGGAACGCCCCCGCAAGAAACCCGCCAAAGAAAAATCCGTTGCCCCCGGAGAGAAGGACGAACTCAAAAAACTTTATCGCGACCTCGCAAAGCGGTATCACCCGGATGCCGCGCCGCACGCCAAGGACAAGCAGTATTACGAAACCCGAATGTCCGCGGTCAATGATGCGTTTTCCAGAGGCGATCTGAGAACCCTCCGGCGGATGTTCGAGGATTCGAAGGCGGAAATCGAAAATTCGGATGAAACAGACGAATCACGGCTGCGCACCCTGCGGATCGATGAAACGATCCTCGGACAACTCCTCAGAGACTACGGGCGACGCCTCTCTCGACTCGAAGGGAGCTCCGTCAGCCGGCTGATGCAAGACGTGCGCAAGAGCGCGGAACACGGAATCGACGTGCTCGGCGATATGGCCGATGGATTCAAGCGCCGCATCGCGATTTACCAAGATATTTTCGAAGGCATGTCTCCCTCCCCAAAAATACCGCCAAGCTCATGCACATGAGCTGCGAACAGGAATTATTTCGCGCGTCTCACACTATTAACCCCACCACACCGCGTGATCTTTGCGGGAGAGAGCATTCGCCAAAGCTTCTTCCAGATCCTCAGCCTCCCGCCGCGTCTTAAGCGGGTTGAATTCTTCGTAGACCTCCCGGCGCAGGGAAAGCCCGTATTTATAAACGAAACGGTTGGAGAGGTTTTTGGTTAACGGACGCTTGACCGCCCCGCAAATGCAAGAAAAGGAAATATTCTTTCCCCGGCATTGTTTGTGCTGGCGGTACCGGCAATCGGGGTCATGGATTGATTGCCCGACGTAGGAACAATATTTCTTGAGTGCGGAGTGCGGATTGCGATCCCGGAATTTCTTGACCGAACGCACCGCGTCATCCAGCGCAACCACGTAAACAAAAAACTTACGAGCCAAAAGAATCCACTTCGGCACGGAGTTCCCGTTTTTGGGCATCCGGCAGGAAACAGGCCTCGAAGGAATTTCGCGCCAGCCTCCGAACCTCCTCCCGGCTCAGGTCCAGCGCTTTTTGCGTCGCGTAAAAATTTTCGCCGATGTAGCCGCCGAAATAAGCCGGGTCATCGGAATGAATCGACACGAGCAGTCCCGCATCCATCAGCGCGCGCAGGTTATGACCCTCTAGGGCATCAAACACTCGAAGCTTGACGTTCGACAACGGGCAGACGGTCAGCGGGATGCGTCCCTCTTTTAATCGTGCGACCAAGGCCGGGTCCTCGAGGCAGCGCACCCCGTGGTCGACCCGTTCAATTTTCAACAGGTCCAAGGCGTCTCGGATATAGGCGGGCGGACCTTCTTCCCCCGCGTGCGCCACAGCGTGAAGCCCTTCGGCGCGCGCCCGCGCGAAAACCTCCGTAAACTTCGTTGGCGGATGTCCCTTCTCGGCAGAATCCAGCCCGACCCCGAGGAGCTTTTCCTTAAAGGGAAGGGCCTCCTTGAGCGTCTGCATCGCGGCCTCCCCCGACAAATGCCGCAGAAAGCACAAAATTAATCCCGCGCTGATTCCGTGTTTGGCCTGAGCGTCTTCACACGCTCGAAAGAGGCCGTGCACCACCGTCTCGCAGGAAACACCACGCTCCATATGCGTCTGCGGGTCAAAGAACATCTCAACGCGCCGAACGCCGTCTGCAGCGGCCCGGCCAAAATACGCGGTCGCGAGATCGTAAAAGTCCGGCTCGTGTACGAGCACCTTCGCGCCTTCGTAGTAGATGTCAAGAAACGACTGCAGACCCGTAAATTCGTACGCGGCACGGACTTCGTCCACGGTCTTAAAGCGCAGCGGGATGTCATTGCGCCGGGAAAGCTCGAACATCAATTCGGGTTCGAGTGTGCCTTCGATATGAAGGTGAAGTTCCGCTTTAGGGATGTTCCGGCAGAAAGAATCCATGGGAAAGTATAGCCCAGGGGGGGTACTAAAATAACAGCACTTTCCTGTAGATTCAGGGCTGGAGGGCTCGATAGAATACACCTACGACGGACTACGAGGAGAGGCTCCACCATGCGCATTTGGACAACCATCCTGGCCGTAACCTTGCTAGCCCCAGCATCCTGGGCGGCCGGCGGCCCTGAACCTTATATACGTGCGGCACTCGTTCGCTTGCGCTTAAACGACCTAAAACGGTCCGAAATCAACCTCTATACCGCCGTTCTCCGCGCCCGCAAACAGGGCTCTTACGCCCAACTCGTGGCCAATATCCGCAATAAAGCCGTTTATCGCGAACTCCTGACCTCCAAACGCAACGCCTTAATACTTGATCTCTTCGACTCCGAAGCGGTGGGGACCCTCACGCTGGAGGAAGTTAAGGAACAACTGCGCAAACCCCAACCCCTGCGCGACGCCTTGGCCAATACCGTCCCCACGGCCTATATCGAGGCCCTGCGCTCCCCCGC
>NVTF01000087.1 GCA_002401485.1 Elusimicrobiota bacterium
TGCGGACTTACCGAAGAGGAAGCCGCGGCGCAAAACCGCAAGATCGAAGTGGCGCGTTTCCCGTGGGCCGCTTCCGGACGTGCGATCTCCCTGAACCGAACCGACGGCATGACTAAACTTATCATCGATCCCGAATCCGAACAGATTCTTGGCGTCGGTATTGTCGGCCCGGGTGCGGGGGAGATGATCGCGGAAGGCACGCTGGCCATTGAGATGGGCGCGCGGGCGTCCGATGTCGCGTTGACCATTCACGCGCATCCCACCCTTTCCGAGACCTTCATGGAAGCGGCTGAGGCGTTCCTCGGTCACAGCACCCATATCTATCGTCCCAAGAAGCAGGCCGCCAAGCCGACCCCGACTGCGACGTAAGGGTCAGCGATGCAGTGGGCGCTGGCGGGCGCCGCGTCTTTTCGAGCGGACTCGTCGGTTCGCCTTTCGGATTTTCTTTTTCTTCGGAAGGGCTTTGAGGCATCGTGGGACGCCGCTGGCGGTACTGAAGCGATGACGTTTGGGACATTTAACGCAGCGAGGCCTTCCTCTTAGGTCGTTCGCCGGCAGGTACGCTTCGCGTTTCCCGCAGAGACCGCTTGTTTTCCTTCCGCATACCGGATAGCCGTTTCGCCGTAACACATGCAGGCCAGCACCGCAGGGACTGCAGGAATACGTTTTTGAGGCTGCCTCCCACTCCAGGCCTTCTCCCTCGGCGCAGTCGGGCGTTTCCGGCGGAGTTTTGGGCGCGGGAGGAGTGACTTCACGCCAAATGATGAGATCCGGATCTTCGTAGGGCTCGGTACAACGGTAGGTTTCCAGAACCCCGCGGTGGCGGGCGGGCGCGGTCCCCATCGCGCAGGTGTGGGGGAGACAGCGCTGTTCTCCGTTGAAAACGATTTGACGTTCTCCAGGACCGCAGGGAATGCAGGCGGCAGGATGGTTGGGGTTGCCCGTGGGGACCGGTGCGGCATGCAGGCCGCAATTTGTTTTCGCTTTTCCGCCGAGACAGACATTCCATCCCAAACCGTCAACGATCGTAATGGTATGTTTGCGGCAGCGGACGCAATCGTATTTATTGAATTTTTTAGGATTTTTAAATCGATGGCGCTGCAGACTGGCACTGGCCGTTCCGGAAACGCGGGTATCCACCTTTGTGTAAAAACCTTCCGGACAGGAGGGGTCTTTTCTTCCGCGGGCATCGACGCCGGCGGCGATAAGAGTCATTAGGAGAAAGATTTTCATGCGTTGATGCTCAATGATATGGGGGCAGGCCGCAACTGTCAATACTCGAATGATTCAATACTCATTCAAAATGGTAAAATCATTCCGCAGTGCTGAGGTAGCTCAACTGGTAGAGCAATCGCTTCGTAAGCGATAGGTTGTGGGTTCGAGTCCCATCCTCAGCTAATTTTTCCTCCGACCGCCCGGTCCTGCATTTCCTCTGGAACAATTAAGTCGCTCTGGTGTCCTTAAGAAGCTTGCCGCTGACGCAGGCAATCGCTATAATCCAGAAGCAACGTTTCTTAAGAATGGGAAAGAAAAACAGGAAAAATCGAGCACGCGGCGGCGTCTCGACTGCCGTGCACGAGTCTGAGCTGGGGACGTCTTCAGCCTGGGCGCATAAAGCCCTGATCTGGTGGCTGCCCATCCTGTACCTTCTGATTTCCGATTCCTTCTTCCTTCGCACCTACGACTCCGCTCAGGTTAAAATCACCTTGGTCCAGATGGGCGGCGTGTGTCTCCTTGCGTTATGGATGTGCCGTCTCTTCGATTCCGGCAAGGGTGCCTTCACTAAAAATGATCTGATCACTCTCGCGCCGTTCTTAGCCTATTTCGCCTACGGAATTTTTTCGTTCTTCCACGCCCCCTATAAGTTTTCATCGACCGACGCGTTTTTGCGCCGTATTTTCTACATGACCGTGCCGTTGCTGCTCATTCGGGAATTCGATGAAAAAGGGATCAATCGTCTGACTAAGATCCTAATCTTGACAACCTGGATCACCGTCGGGTATGGGATGCTGCAATGGTTTGACATCAATTTTTTCCCCCGGGGCGTCGGCAAAGGACCGGATCCCTTTATTTGGCGCGGCGCCTTCGGGCCCCGTGTTTTTTCGACGTTTGGAAACCCGAACTTCTATGCGGATTTTCTGGTCCTGATTTTTCCTGTCCTGGTCTGCCAATACTTAAAAACTCGAAACTTCAAATTGATTCCCCTCATCGGCATGCTTCTTTGGACGCTGTATGCGACCGGGACAAAAGGGGCCTGGCTTGGTTTTTCGGTCGCCCTCGCGTTGTTGACGGCGACCTATGTTTGGTTTTTTGATTATTCCCTCGTTCGGAAATATTGGAAGCATGGGGTTCTTGCATTCACACTGCTGGGTGTTGTGATGACGGGGGGCATCGTCTACAAATTAAACCACTCGCGTTGGACCTCGGTGAACTTCCGCCTGTTTACCTGGCTGGGCACCTGGGAAATGATTCGCACCCAACCCCTGATCGGGACCGGAATCGGGTCGTTTTGGGTTATCTATCCCGCGTTTCGACGGACGCCTATTTTCCATATTGAGGGCAAACACAACACCGAAACGGATCACAGCGAAAACGAATGGCTTGAAGTTCTTTACGATGAGGGCATCCTCGGATTTGGAATTTTCCTATGGCTGATCGCGATGGCGTGCATCGTCGCGTATGGGGCCTTGGGCCAGATGACGGGTTCTCTCAAAAAAGGACAGCGCGCACCCCCAAGGGCCTATGACCTCCTCGGATACCTAATCGCCTTCCAAGGCATGCTCGCGCACAACGTTTTTGATGTAAGCATGCGGTTTGTCTCGTCGGGAATTTATTTGGGGCTTCTTTCAGGGCTTATCGTGAATTTGGCCCGAGGGCATTCGCTCGCCGAACTGCACCGCGACCCGGTCTCGGTCAATACTGAGGGCAGCCTCTGGGAATCGTTGTCGTCTTTCTTGATTTGGCCGCTGCGTCTGGGGGCGTGGGGCGGACTTGGCTGGACCGCCTGGACGTTCTGCAATCAGTTCTCGACATTGCAGGGGCCTGTCGCCAGCATGAAGCTGCAGGGCGAAATACTGCAGTGGTGGATTGCCTGGGGCTGTTTCCTGTTGTGTGTTGTTTCGCAAACCTTCATTTTCGCACGTACCGCGTTATTAACTCGCAATGCCTTAATCCCGGTCATCATCATTGGCATGTTGTGGCCTCTGCAGCTGACCTGGGGTTTCTTTCGGGCGGATGTGCATCACAACATCGCCATATTTTTCTCCAAGCGCAAGGATTGGGAGCAGGCTCTCAAGAATTACTTGATTGTCGGCGGTTTAAATCCGGCTTTCGTGATGTCTTTTTACTTCAAAGGCAATGTCTTTAACGATCGCTTTAATATGACGAAGATTTACAATGAGAATTGGGGGGATAAAGACAGCGAGCCCCGGGACGATTTCGAACGCGCGATGGAAGCCTATGATCAGGTTAAGTCGAAGGCTCCAAACTACGTGCAAATGCATCATCAGGTGGGAACGTTGTTTCTGAAGCGATCGGATTGGGAAAGGAAAGCGGGCCGGGTTCCCGAAGCCGAAAAATGGGTCGATAAGGCATTGGGGCGATTTAAGCTCTACCAAATGCATGACCCTGTTTTTCTGCCGAATTATTACCGGATGGGGCAGATCTATTTGGCGCGAAAACAGTATGACAAGGCCATCACGAATTACGAACAAATGGTCAACGCGCCTTTTTGCGATGTGCCCAATGATTGGGAGCAGAGCGAACGCTGGCGCCTTCATCTCGGAGCGTACCAATACTACCAGCAGCCCGGCGGTCCGAAATGGGCGCATACCCACCCGGATCACCAGGGGTATACACAGTTGGCGAACTCTTATTTCCTCGCCGGGAATATGCGTAAGGCTGAGTTCAATTACAAAATGGCCCTTTCCTTAAACCCCAACGATCAGCACGCGAAGCAAAATCTGGCCGTGCTCTACCAAAAGGCCCGGGCTGCAGGGGCCCGGCCTGCGGCTCCCAAACCGGCGAGCCCGCCCGTCCCGGATCCCAAGGTGATGATCGGACCCGCACTGCCGCCCGGCAAGGCCCCGTGAGTCGGCCCATCCGGCTCCTTCTCGTTGCGATCCATTTCGTTTGCCCCCTCATATTTTTTACAGACCTGACGCGCAACCCCTATTTCACCCAAATCGCATCCCTTAATCTCGGCCTTCTTGCCGCATTTGTATGGCATCTTTTTGCCCAGAGCAAAGACGGGGATTGGAGGATGCCGCGAACGCCGGTCGATCCCGCGTGGATTGTCTTCGGCTTGGTCGCCGCCGCCAGTTGGGCCTATGCCTACTTCGGGCATGCCGCGGTCTTTCGCGAATCCATTCGCGCCGAAGGACTGCGGGTGAGTTTATTTCTGATTATCAACGCGGCGATTCCATTTCATCTCGCTTCTGTCTGGTCGAGCCAACGCGACGAAGCGGAGTCATCATCCATTTTCCATTGGCTTCTCTTCGCCGCTGTCTGGGCCGTACTCTGGTCCTTTTTTCCGCAGCTTCGGGGAGCGCCGAAGCCTGGATCCCAGGCTCTCTGGGATCATATCTTTGACCCATACGGCATGTTCGTTTGGATCGTAGGCATTGGCTGGGTGCTGCGTCTGGCGCGAGACGGGGGGCAGGCGGCTCTGCGGCATGCGTTCTTAACAGTCGGGACGGTTGCTGCGGTGTACGGCATCGGCCAGTATTTTTCGATTGAATTCTTTTGGCCGAAGGTTCTCAACCCGTATGGCGGACGTTCCGTTTCGACTTTCGGAAATCCAAATTTCATGTCGTCGTACATGGTCATGCTGCTTCCCTTGGTCATGGTCCATTACCTGGAGGCCCCGACGCGGGCAAAACGCACCGCTTACGCGTTCATGTTTCTTCTCTTTGAAGCCTCCCTGCTGTGTTCGCTGACGCGTTCTTCCTGGGTGGGAGCCGCGGCCGCGTTGGCGCCGCTTCTTTTCTCCCGGCGGCTGCGGGCACTCGCGCGTAGAGACCTCGAGTTTCATGGCCTGACGGCAAGTGCGGTTCTGTTCGTGGCGCTGCTCTGGCCGTCCAGCAATGTCTCCGGATACGCCCCCAGCGTGATCGGCCGCATCTCGGAAATGGCGGACATGTTTTCCAGTTCAGCGGAAAACCAAGGCGCGCCCTATAGCCCGCTGCACCAACGGTTCTTGATTTGGTTGTGCTGCTGGACCATGGGATCTGAAAATCCCCTGCTCGGCAAGGGATGGGGGACACTCGAACTCTTCTACCCCTTTTACCAGGGACACTTCGTTGATCAATTTGAAATCTATAGAAACCTGCGGACCCACGCCAACAACGCCCACAACGAATTAGTTGAAACCTTCTGTCAAACCGGAATCCTTGGACTGGGAACGATGGTGTGGATGTGGGTTATTTTCTATTGGTCCGTGGGACGGGCCTTTGTCTCCAATTGGGCCCTCTCAAGCGACGCTCCCAGTGAAGAGAAGAAGCGAAAAAAACAAACCCCAGTCGAAGCACCGCTTCCCAATGAACCGGTTTGGGTATTAGCCTCGGCTGCCTCGGTTTTTGGAATGCTCGTGGATAATCTTCTCAATGTTTCAATTCACTTCGCGGTGCCCGGCTTTTTCTTTTGGTGGCAGGCGGGTACTGCCATGGGAATGTTGTCGCGGGGGGACCGGGGGCGGCGGATCGTATTTCCCGGAAAAGCGATGGCCTTCGGCTGTGCGGCGATTGTCGCCGGGGCTTGTATTTTGGGCGGTTCTTATTGGGTGCGGCATTGGAACAGGGAAGTGCAGTATTTTCTTGGTTTTAAGTTTATGCGCCAAGGGGATCCTGCCGGTGCCTTGAAGCATTTGGAGGCCGCCTACGCGTGGCATCCCCGCGAAGTGAATACAAATTATGAACTCGGCAACGCGTATGCACGAACAAATAAACATGAAAAGGCGATTTGGGCCTATCAAGAAGCGCTCAAGGCAAATGCCGGCTATGATGAAATTTACTTCAACATCGGAACGATCCTGAGTTTGAAACTCGGGAAAAGGGAAGAGGCCATCCGAAATTTTAATGTTTCATGGGCCGTGAATCCCCTCTCCAAACAAACCTATCTGAATTTTGCATCTGTCCTGCTTTCAGGGGACGGTCCCCAAAAACACGGGGATTTGGCGGTCGCTGTTTTGAGCCGGGCTGCGTATTATTTCCCTGAAGAAGCGAACTTCCTGTTGAACCTCGGATCCTTGCACACCATTCGCGGAAACCTCGGGAAGGCGATCGATGTCTATTCACGCCTGCTGCGCCAGCGGCCCGAATTAAGAAATGCCGAACAAAATCTGCGACGGGTGATACAGCAGCAGGCAGGGGACCTGTCCCCGCCGATTATCGCCGAGCTGGACGAGTATCATGACTTGTCCGGCCGGCTTGCCAAGCGCGTGTATGACCAAGAGAGCTTGGCGATGGCGCGTCGCGCGTTCGAGCGCTTCCCCGATTCCGTCCAGGTTAAATTTTTTCTTGGGAATTTGGAGATGATGCAGGGAGACCCGCTGCGGGCCGAACTGCTGCTTCGTTCCGTGCACAATGCCCAACGCGGGAGTGTGCCGGTCCTAATGAACCTTGCCCAAGTCCTTCACCGCAACGGCAAAACGGCCGAAGCCAAAGCCATGTTTCGGGCCATTTTACAAACGGAGCCCAACAATGCTTTTGCGAAACAACAGTTATTCCAACTAGGCGGTTAACCCCGAAGTCTTGACAGCCGTTGGCGTCCCGCTATACTTTGGCATGCCTCCCCAATCGATGAAACTTGGCGATATCCTGATTCAGGCTCAAGTTGTGACGCTTGAGCAGTTGGACGCCGCGCAAAAAATGGCGCAGTCCTCAAATGTTCGGCTCGGGGAAGCCATCGCGAAGCTCGGATTTGCGACGGAAGAGGCGATCGCCATCGCTGTCTCAAAACTTCTTGGCGTTCCTTACGCCTCCCGCGAAAATAAAATTCTCAAACCTGAGAAAAACCAGGACCTTGATAAATTAATCGATGAGAATTTTGCCCGGGAGAATGTTCTGCTCCCATTGTTTGTAGACGAAGGCATACTCGCCATCGCGCTCGCGGAACCCGACAATGTTCTTATTATGGAAAACTTGAAGCTGATGACGGGGTTTGAACCCCAACCCTTTATTTCCACCAAGGCGCAGATCATGAAGGCCATTGACGAGTTCTACGGGAACTCGGGATCCTTCATCGATACCGTTATGGAGCAGGCGGACCCTGATGATGATGCCGACTCTCCCGACATTGATGTTTCAGGCGCCCGCCTCGATCTCGACAAGGTTACCGCCGCCGCTAAAGGGGTTAAGGTTGTTTCCTACGTCAACGCTATCCTGAAACAAGCCATTGCGGAGCGCTGCTCGGATATTCATATTGAGTGCTACGACGAACGCGTGGTCCTCCGCTTTCGGATTCACGGCACGTTGTACGAAAAAACGCCGCCTTCCAAAGAGCAGTTTAACGGCGTGGTCAGCCGCATTAAGATTTTGTCCAAGCTCGATATCGCTGAAAAACGCCTGCCTCAAGATGGATCCTTTTCCTTCCAGTTGCAGAACAGGGTCATCGATATGCGCGTTTCTATATGCCCGACGGTCTTTGGTGAAAAGGTTGTCATGCGTGTTCTCGATAAAGGCGCGGTCCAATTGAAGATGGAAAATTTGAAGTTTGAACCCCGTCAGCACAAGGATTTTATGAAAGCCGCCGAGTCCCCGCACGGATTGATTTTTCTGACCGGCCCGACCGGTTCCGGAAAAACGACAACCTTGTACACGGTGCTGAACACAATTAAATCACCGGAGTTGAATTTCATGACGGCTGAGGATCCGGTCGAATTTAAACTGGAAGGCATCAATCAGGTCCAGATGCAATCCAAAATCGGGCTTACCTTCGCCTCGGCCTTGCGCTCCTTCCTCCGGCAGGATCCGGATGTCATCCTCGTCGGTGAGGTGCGCGACCAGGAAACCGCCGAGACCTGCTTGCGTGCCGCGCTGACCGGTCACTTGGTGCTTTCGACCCTGCATACCAATAGTGCATTGGAAGCGATTATCCGTTTGGGAGATATGGGCATTGAACCCTTTATGCTCGGCTCCAGTTTGAGACTGATCGCCGCGCAGCGCCTCTCTAAAACCCTTTGCACCGCCTGCAAGACAGGCTACAAACCGCCGCAGAAAGAAATAGATATGTGCATGAAGGAATGCATGCTCAATCCTCTTCCAGATGCCAATCAATTGACTTTTTATAAAGAAGTCGGATGTGATAAATGCACCCAGACGGGATTTACAGGACGTACGCCGTTGTACGAGATTTACTACATCACGCCCGCATTGAGAAATGGAATCTACAAACAAAAGGATATTTTGGAGCTACAGGAAATTGTGAAGTCCGAGGGCATGTGGAACATGCGCGCCAGCGGGTGGCGGAAAGTTATTGAAGGCGTCACCACGACCGGTGAAATTTTGTCGATCACGATGGGAGAATAGCGACACCAATGGGGCGATTTACCTATACCGTTCAAGACAGCAAGGGCGATACCACCACAGGAAGTCTCGAGGCCGGCGATGAGAACGAGGCGATTAACTCGCTTCAAACCAGGGGACTTTTTATCCTATCGATCCAAGCGGAAAAAGCGGGATCCTCGGGGAAAAAAAGCGGCGGCGGCGGCGGCTCTGTTTCGGGCCGCTCGCTCGTATTTTTCGGAGAACAGCTGGCTACGCTCCTGTCGGGAGGGGTGCCTCTGGTGCGTTCGCTTTCGCTATTGGGGGAGCATTCTGAAGACGAGAATTTAAGAGCCGCCGTCCAGCAAGTGACCAAGGACGTCGCGGGCGGAATGGCCCTTCATAAATCACTGGAAAAACATCCCAAAGCCTTCGATACCCTCTGGGTATCGCTCGTGCAAGCGGGGGAAATGGGCGGCCAATTACCCAAAGCCTTGAAGCAAATTTCGACCTATCTGGCGAAGCAGGAGGAATTAAAAGGCCGCGTTATCACCGCGTTGGCGTATCCCGCAGTGCTGTTTATGATCTCCATGAGCGTCCTGATTTTCTTCATCGTCAAGATCGTTCCGACCTTCGCTGAAATTTTCCATAGTTTCGATCTCGAACTTCCCTTGATTACACAGGTGATTATCGGATTCTCGAATCTTCTCGTTAACAACCTACTGCCTCTGATTCTGGGTATCGCCGGTTTTACCTTTGCGATGAAGGGGTATTTAGCAACGGAAGCGGGGCAGGTCGCTAAAATTAAATTTCTGTTCGCCATTCCTTTTTTCGGCGGCTTTATGAAGGCGATTCAGGTGGAGCGCCTGCTGACCACATTAACGACTCTCATCGAATCCGGTGTTTCCATCCTTAATGCGATCACCGTGCTCGAAGGCGTTTTTATGGACAACCTGATTTTCTTTTATGCCTTGAGGGGGGTTAAAAACGATGTCGCCACGGGGAAATCAATTTCAGCCGCCTTCAAGAAATCCGGCGTTTTTCCACCGCTGGTGACCGAGATGATGTGGATGGGGGAAGAGTCCGGTAAATTACCGGACATTCTGAAAACCTTGTCGTCTTTCTACGGTGAACAAGTGGATCAGTTCATTCGGCGTTTCACGTCCATCATCGATCCGATCATGGTTGTGTTTATTGGCGCGATCGTCGGGGTTATCGTGCTCTCTATTTTCATGCCGATCTTCCAGCTTTCCCAAATCGGGACTTAATCCTGCGCGGGGATTTCCAAGGTCGCGATGGTCCCGTCGCCGAGTCCGGGGCTGTCGAGGCTTATCGTCCCGCCGTGTTTTTCCAGGATGCGCAAGGCCGCTGATAAACCGAGTCCGGACCCTTCTCCTTCTTTCGTGGTAAAAAACGGCTTGAATACGTTTTCCAGGTCCTTCCGGGCGATGCCCTTCCCGTCGTCAACGACCGTTAAGCGATGCACCCGCAACCGCTGGGTGCCGGGCCACCACGAATGACCCAGGAACACGGTGCGCGCGGTAATGTCCACGGTACCTCCCTCTGCGGCGGCTTGCGCCGCGTTTTCAAGAAGGTTCGCAATGGCCTCGTGGATAAGGCCTCGATCTGCGGAAATCGGCATAGCCGCATCAGGAAGGTCAATCTTTGTTGTGATTTTTTTCGACCGAAAGGAGGGGTTTGCTCCTCTTAAAGCGGTCTTGATGGGGTCGCGAAAATCCCCGTCCGAGAGATCGATTTCTTCGATGCGTCCCAAATCGAGAAGATCTTTAAGGATTCCTTTGCAGCGCTCAGCCGCGGCTTGAATTTCCGCGAGTTCTTTTTTTGCTTGGTGATCTTCCTCTTGGCGCAACGCGAGCACTTCGGCATTCACTCGAATCGTGGTCAGCGGACCCTTGATGCGGTGAGCGACCTCCCCCGCTACCTGTCCCAAGGTTGCGAGGCTTTCCAGTCGCCTCAAGCGTTCCTGGTAAAAAACATCCTGCTCCCGTTTTGCATTTTGCGTGTCTCGCGAGAGCAGCGCCATCAACCCGACCGATACCCATAGGAAATTTAATCCGATCCAAAACTCGGGATCTGCAGTGGAATGAACGTCTGAAAGTACATAGAGAATTGAGATAAGACCGGCGATTGCGAGACTTTGGCGCAGTTGGCGCGTTATCGCCGTACCGAAGATTACCAGGAAATAGAGGCTGAGTAGGGTCGGGTGAGAGCCCGACCAATGCAGGGTGATCGCGGCAAGAACCGCATCGGAGATAAAGAGCCCGCTTTGAAACCACCACTTTTGCAGGATTCTTTCGCTGGTTAAACGAAGGGTGATCAGCGAGGCTGCCGAAACAGTGAGCAGAAACCAAAAACGTCCGATCCAGTTCGCTTCTTCGTCGTGAAAGTAGACGAAGAGCAGCAACAGCACGGCCACCATGAGGCCTTGGAACGCGAAATAAATCCCTCGCCGTTTAGGCATCCGGATTAAAGCGATAACCGTGTTTGGGGATCGTTTCGATTAGAACCGATTTTTCTCCAAGTTTTTTACGGAGGTTTTTAATATGCGTGTCGACGCTCCGGCTGGGGACCGCCATGCCGTAGGAAGAAGAGTTTTCCACCAAATAGGCCCGGGTCAGCGCCCGCCGAGCTTTCGATACAAAAAGAAAAAGGAGTTCGAATTCCTTCGGCTGGAGGTTTAAGAGTTTCCCGTCTAGATAGGCCTGGCGTGATTCCCGCTCGATGCGAACTCCGCCGGCTTCGACAATATCACCGGATTCTTCGGGGGGGAGGGTGCGGCGCAGCACCGCCTTAATACGAGCCAACAGTTCCATTGCACTAAACGGTTTGACAACATAATCGTCCGCTCCGAGTTCCAGTCCGAGAACGCGATCCCCTTCTGATCCCATGCCCGTCAAAAAAATGACGGGAATCGCCTGGGTCGCCGCGTTTCTCTTTAGGTCTCGAAGAATGTGCCGCCCATCACCCCCGGGCAATCGGATATCCAGAAGGATCAGGTCCGGTTTTACGGAAACAGCCTTCGCAACCGCTTGGCTTGGCTTGGAGACGGATTCCGTATGGAAGCTGGATTCAAGCGTTACGGTTTTCTCGATGGCTTCGATGATCTGCAGATCGTCTTCGATAACTAATATTGTCGGCATCTTTGATTCTTTATCCTAGCATTTCACAAAATAAACATATTTTCGGCTGGCGCAATTCATGCACCTCCGCTAGACTATAGGCAGCAGTCAGGCGGCAGACCCGCCGGGGAGGGACCATGCGACGCTCAAATTCCGGTTTTACGCTGATCGAACTTCTGGTCGTTGTTTTGATCATCGGTATTCTTGCATCCATCGCTATTCCGCAGTACTTCAAGGTCGTAGAACGCGCGCGCCTTTCCGAAGCGCAGGCCTTTATATCCACGGTCAAGCAGGCTCAGGAACGCTATCTTGCCCGCCAAGGACAATATGTCAGAACCAACGCGACCCTCGTTGCGCTGGATATTCAGTTCGGCGGAACAAACCCGACCTGGGGGATGAAATATTTCACGCTTCCGTTGGGCAACGGAACATCGTCGGGATGCGCCGCCGGGGACCCGTTTTACAACATTGCATTGACCCGCAATACCGCCAATGCCGGCGTCGCGCCACGGTACTCTACAAACTATGTGGTTCTCTACGAGCGCTGTACGGGCAAGTTTACGTACCCGGGTTGCTCAAACTGCGGCCTCGACTTCGCTCAATAATTGAGCCAAATTGCTAAAAGACCCGGTTTCCATCGCGGAAACCGGGTTTTTTATTTCTCATAAGCAATAATCCGTTAACATTATTGAAATCGTTCCCTAATTGTTGAAAGTTACAGTGTTAACAGATGATCCGTAAACTCCCAGGCGCGTTGGTGTTCACCTTCGCTCTGGGGATGGCGTGTGTTTTAGCGCGCGTGTCCCCGGCGGCGGCCGCTGATTTGGGCCTGGATGACATTTCCTACGCTAGCTTAAGTAAACAAATGCGCCTGGCAGTAGACCTCTTCGAGAGAGGGGATGATCTTAACGCGATGGACCGCTTCATGGAAGTGCTCGTCAAAGGCCGGCCGGATGAGCGCCCGATGGCTAACGACTATCTTAATCTCATTTCGCAGCGCATGGCTTTGGGCACAACCCTCCCCCAGAGCGCCCCGCGGCGGCCGGGGGTGACGACAATCGAGAGGGAAAAGGGGAAGGTCCGCAGCCGGGAGACGCCCCCGCGCGAACGCAGCCGTGGTCCCGCCTATTTGATAGACCGAGTGCGGGTTCCGCCCAGTCGAGCGGAGAAGCGGCGAAGAAAAAAACGCTCCTCCGATCGCCGTCTCGATCGAGAAGATCGCCGGCTCATGAAGAAGGAGATCGATGGAAAAATTCGAGCGCGCTCGCGAAGCATTCTCGGGGCCATGCGGCGTTGGGAAGCCATCACGATTCGAATGGCGAATTCCCGGCTCCCGCGCGCCATCGGGCTGCCGCGCGATTTGTTGTATGAGAGCGGTCTTCGTTTTAAGAAGGATGTTGGAAAAATTCTGGATCTGCTTTCCGAACTGGTTTACAGTCTTGGCGCGACCCAGGTAATTATTCTGCCTGAAGGCGCGATCCTCGGCGAAGCGCGGATTATGGATATGCGCCGTACGATGGGCATCAGTTCCCATCTGCTCAAGGATGGAATCGCGCCCGCACGCCTCCGGGTAAATTTGCTGAGCACCCAGGTTGACGTTCCGACGGATTTGACCAATTACAAAGGCATTCTTCTCGTCTTTGTCTACAATCAGCCTTTGACCCTCTCCACAGAAAGTGAAATCGGGTCGGAGAACGGCCCGCCCTTGTCCTTGGGAGTATCTCCCGGAGTGCTGGACCCGCGCGAGGGCGACGGCGTCATCATTGAATTTTCAGTGATGGAGCCGCCCACGGGACTGATGTCATGGCGTTTTCAATTAATGGGGCCGGATGAGGAAACCGGAGATTTGGTTCCGCTGCAGGAAGTCAAGGGTTCCGCGCCCGTGTTCCATCAGATCTATTGGAACGGGCGTCGGCGCTATTTTGGTCAGAATTTACCGCCCGGCCGGTACGAAGCCGTTTTAAGCGCCACCGACATGCGAAATCGCACCCGCAAGCTGCGCCGATGGATCAAGGTCGAGGGCAAAGCCGTCACCCCGGAGCCGAAGCAAGCTGTTTCCGCGTCCACGGGCCGACGGCCGATTGTGGGGGAAGCCCCGCCCGATGCCCTGCCGGGAGCCGAGAAGGCCTCGCAAAGCGTCGTGCGCAAGCGGCGGCAACCCCGCGGGAAAACGATTCGGAGGAAACGTCCCTCGCGAAAAAGCCGGGCTACAAAACGCCGATCCCGACTTAAAAATCGCAAACCTTCTTCGAAACGAAGAAAAAAAACGGCCGTGAAAGGAACGACAATCAAGGCAGGGAAAAAACCCGCGCCAAAAGCGAAACCGGCAGCTCCCGAGGCGGATCGAGCGGATGAGCCGCGAGCCGGCGCGGTAAATTACCAGGTGTTATTCGATCCCAACACCGCAAATATCACGAGTGATGGAGAGAACATCCTCCAACGAGTCGCGGACACAATGCATTATTACCCGCTTGATAACATCAACCTAGTCGGATATTCTTATACTGGAGAATCGGATCCGGATAAACTCGCAGTGCGTCGCGCTCAATTGGTTTCGAAACTGTTGGTCGAACGGCATGGCATGGCGCGAGAACGCCTTCAAGTGGATACTCAGACAGTGCAATACCAGACAGCCAAGGTTGAAATATACATCGTAGCAGGGGGCCAATAGAGGCATGGATCTCGCGGAAAATATTGAGCAGATTTCGTTCGGTCGTTCTCTGCCGCGGCTCGATTCCTGTCTAGGGCTTTTCCTAAGCCCCGACATGATGTATCTGGCGGAGGTCGCGGTGGAAGGCGGCAGGCCCAAGGTCCTTCATCTGCTGCGCCTTCCCTTAGGCGGCGCGGACACCGGTTCCGCCACAAAAACCGGGGGCACCCTCAACACTGATTTTTTTAAGGACAACAAGGAAGTCTTCGCCGCTCTAAAAAAGGCGATGTCGCAGGTTTCGTGGACCTCCAAACATGTGATGGTGAGCCTGTCCCATCACTTTGGTATCCTCCGGTATTTTACCCTGCCGGTGATTGAACGGCGATTTTGGCGCACCGCGATCCCGGTCGAGGCCAAGAAGTTTATTCCCATCCCATTCGCTCAACTCGAAAATGATTTCCAGGCGCGCGTGCTGCCGCCGGGTGCGGATAAAAAGCTGCGAGTCGGGGCCTTGTTTGGAGTGACCCACAAAACGACCCTAGCCGGCATCCGGAAAATTATCTCGGATTTAGGCCTGGAGCTGGTAGGCACGGAAATCGCGCCCTGCTCGGTGGAACGCTTGTGGAATACCCTGGACACCGGCGCTGCCGATTCCCCCTATGCCCAGGTTCATTTCGATGGGGGGCATGTTCGAATTCTTGTGTCCGACAACGGTCTTCCGATATTTTATCGAGAAGTCTTTCTCGCGGACAATGCCACACCCATGGACCGCCGGAAAATTGATCTTCTCGGTTGCATAGACTTTACGCGCAAGCAGCTGAATTCGCCGAATATGTCTAAAATTCGCATCAGCGGACAAATAGGGCAGCGCGAAGAATGGCAAAAAGCATTTTCCGAAGACACCGGCGCCGCGGTCGAAATTCAAGACACGGACAAGATGCTCGGCTTGCGCGGCGGGCAATGGGGCGGCTACTCCGCAATCGGCGGAGCCCTGCGCCATCTTGTCAGTACTCCGCTGACGCTTGATTTGAGTGCCGTCGGGAAAATCTCGGATGAGGATCGGCGTACCGCTACCGGGATCCTCGCGATCTCCGCGATCCTCGCCGTTTTTTTCCTGGTGGTGGGAATTTACCGCAACACGGTTGTCATGGCGAAGTCGCGCCAATTTAGAAATTTGACCAGCGACGCGGAGGTCGCCGACGCCTTTAGAGGAAAGATGGCGGGTGATATCGAGTTGATGATCGGAGAAATGCGCGATAAGGTCAATTCCTTTGGAGCCTTGACCGCCCAGCAGGTGTCGCTGACCGAGGTGTTTCAGACCATCGCGGAAACAATCCCCGATCCCGCCTGGGTAACCCAGGTTCGATACGAAAACCCCCTCTCATTGACCGGAAACCGGCAGGGCCGCAAACTGGACATCACCGGATTTGTCAGCACGGGAAACCGTGCTGAAGAACAAGATATCGGCTACAGCTTTTCGACGAAGCTTAAAAGTACAAAGGCGTTCGAGGAAGGTTTCCCCTTCATCGAACCCTCGGTGGAAGCCCCCCGAGAGACAGGCGACAACGAAGGAGGCCGAACTCAACCCACATCCTTTAAGATCAAGTGCGCCAGTAAGAAACAGAAATGACGAAAGAGGAGCTAATACAATGGGGGGACTTCGCACGGGAAGAAGTCTTGATAATGCGCGACTCCTTCCGGGAGCGCGGGGCGAAATTTTTCCAGAGGCCGTTGGGGCTGGGGGCTCTGATTGTTTTCACGGTTTATTGGTTTGTTTATGTGCCGCCCGTCCAGAAGATGATGCAGCTCGAAGAGGAGTTGAACGCGGCGCGCGCGGCATCGCAATTTGCCGATGATTATAAAAGCTTAAAAGCGCGCCTCGAAAACCTTTTTACCAAGTTGCCCCGGGTTAAAGATCCTGAGAATTGGCTTCTCCAGGAAGTCCGACGAACGCTGCGGGCCGAGGGCATCGTGCCGCTCGCAACCACATCCCCGCGCGAGCAAATAAACGGAGGCTATCGTTTTATTTCCATGGAAGTTCGCTGCCAGGCGACCTATTCCCAGATCGCTTCGTGGATCGCGCGTCTGGAAGGCGGAAAAAATCTTCTCTTTATAAAGGAGCTCCTGCTGCGCAAGGATGACGATCCGATCGGATCGAATACAGCGACCGTGATCATCACCACCGTGGTCCCCTCAGGAGACGGGTAATGAAAACCGCCATAGGCTGGATTGTTCTCATCGGTGCGCTGGCGATCCCTGCGGTGCTGTTTTGGAAGTGGTGGATTGCGATGCAGACCACGACGACCTTGGAAATCAAACAAAAGCCGCCGGTCGAGCAGACTGCGGCATTTGGAGATATTAAATCTGCGCAGGAAAATCCAATTGCAACATCGCCCGTTGAGCCCCAACCGCAGGAAACGCAAAGGGCGGCCGCTCTCCAAGCCGGAAATGATGATGGCTCTTTGGATGAAGCTCCTGATATGGCCGTCGCACCCGTCGCGGAACAACCCCAGCCCGAGGGCGAAGGCAGCGGAGGGGGAAGCGCTGCGTCCCCCGGGGCTGTCGGTAGCGAGCAGCCTCAAGAAACCCTATTGGCGAAAACTACCCAAGAGCGGGTCCCGGGAGCGGTTGGAACCGGAGGGACCGGCCGTGTCCGTTATCTGCCGAAAACATCCCGCGATCCGATGATTTCCATCCTGGATCTGCGTGAACTGGCGAAGCGACGCCTAGCCAAAGAATTGGCGCGGCGCCAGATCAAACGAGCCCTTGAGAAACCGAAGAAAAAACCTGAGCCTAAAAAGGTGGTTATTCGCAAGCCGCCCCCTCCGAAACCGAGGCGAAAACCCTTCTGTGAGACCGTAGAACTCCAGGGAATTATCGCGACTCCCAATGGAATCGCTGCGATTATCGACGACGAAGTTCATCATGAAGGCGACAGGATAAAGGGTGCTGTCATCGCCCGCATCACGACTCGGACCGTTATTTTCAAGCGTCGTCGTCGAACCGTTTGCGTCAAACGGGTCGAGCAATAACTCTGTAGATTTCGCAACAAACCCTTAATATCATTCGGCTACAGTAATCTCAGTAGGTCCCAGGGAGAGAGCCACTTGACGACAACAGTTTGGACCCATGGAGAAACAGCTGCGGCTGAGAAGCGCCCGAAACGGCGCCGGGGCTTGGCGGTTTTTGCGGTTTTATTCCTCACAGAGCTGGCAACCACCTCCGTGAGTCCCGCGTTCGCGCAGCGGCGCCGTGCCGAACCCTCGGCCAACCCCAGTTTCCAAAAAGAAGTGAGTCAAAGCCGCAAGACGGGGGGGGGACCGATTTCAGGTTCCGCGCCCGTTGGCAGTTCGCGCTCCTCCGGCGGGGATCGTATGCAGCCGCCCTCCGACCTCCC
>NVTF01000088.1 GCA_002401485.1 Elusimicrobiota bacterium
GCGCGACCTCGACTCCACGATCACCGCCGACAACGTGACGTTCGCACTCAGCCGCCCTCAAACGGGTTTCGACTCGGCCCACAACATCCGTGTGGAAGGTACCGATGCGAATACCGCCTGGACGATGACTTCCCCCTCCGGCGTCCTATGGGGCGATGCGTTTGATGACGATCCTAATGATCGCGTTACCTGGGACTACGGGTGCGCCACCCGTATCAGTGTCGCAACCGGTCTCTGGTCCGATGACTTAAATTGGTCTCCCCCCAGCGCGCCGGTGAGCTGCTCCGCGGTCCTCATTGCCGCAAACCACATCGTGACGGTAGATACCGACACCGCGACCTCAAGCACGATGACGATCGCGGGCACCCTTTACTTCGCGCGCATGCAGTTCTCGAGCATGACGATCGTGGGCGGCTCCATCACCGTGACCCAAAGCGGGCACCTCGATATGGGAACCGAGGCTGATGTACTCGGTTATGGTGCGACGGTGCACCTGGTTCTCGCCTATGGAACCGGCAGCGAGCGCTACGGACTCACCGTTGATGACGGCGGAGATTTCACCGTTCGCGGAGCAACGAAGTCTCCAATCGGGTTCGCGCTCGCCTCCATCGCCGGAGGGGCAAGCAGCTTCGACATCGCTTCAACGAGCGCAACGGGGTGGAACCTTGGCGACATCATCACCCTCGGCCCAACAACCGGCAACGGGCAATCCACTGTATGGTTGACAACCATCACGGCGATATCGGGAGGAGCGCGTCGAACAGTCACCTTCGCCCCCGCAACCGGCGGCGGGGATACGCGCACTCTCAGCGATACAACGCCTATTCTCATCGCAAACCTAACCCGCAACGTTTTGGTGCGCTCTTCGGGAACCGATACCAGTGCCAGCGGCGACACCGCCTATATCTCAAACCTCGCACAAAACGCCACGAGCTTTAGCCTGGTCTACGGGGAATTCGCCCATATCGGGGCGAATACCGCAAGTAAATTTGCCGTGACCTTTGAGGGCGCGGGAACGCGCGGTTCTATCTCCAGCTCCACGGTGCGCGACGGCTATCACGGTATCCACTTCAATGCATCCTCCGGCAATACCTTGGACTTCAACACAGTTTATGCCAACGCATCCCGCGGAATTTACCTCGAGGTCTCATCAAACAACACCTTGATCGGCAATAACGTGTCCGCCTCCGCAGGTTTCGCTATTCTCCTCAACTCTTCCTCCGATAACAACACCCTAACCGCCAATAACTCGTACTCCAACTCAAACCACAGCCTTTTCTTCATCGCCTCCGATAACAACACCGCAACCAACAATAACTTTTACTCCAACTCAGCTATGGGCATCAACCTCGCCTCCGGCTCAGGCAACAACACCCTGGGTGCCAACAATTCCTATTCCAACTCAAGCATCGGCATTTATATCAACAACGCCTCTTCCAACAACACCTTGACCGGAAACAACTCATGGCTCAACTCAATGGGAGTTTCGCTCTTCTCCAACGCCAACAACAACCTCTTGGCCGCCAATAACTTCTACTCCAACTCAAGCTTCGGAATGAATTTTGATAATTCCTCCAACAATATCGTGACGTCCAACCATTCCTACTCAAACGCGAGCGATGGTCTGCGCATCGACAACGCAACCAACAACACAATTATCGATAGCCGCTTTGGCTTCGATGACACCGGGGCAAATCTCCCCAACACCAACTCAGAAGTCTCATTTGCAGGCGGAGGCGGCCTCAAAACCCTCATCCTCAAAGGCATTCGAATCAATAGCCTTGGGGTTGGCGTCACCGGTATCGACCAAGACGGCGCCTACCTCCTCTCCTACGACCAGGACTTCACGACCGGTTCACTGAGGATTTACGGGGATTACGAGGTTGCAGGAAGCACGCTGACAATCGATCACAATACGCGGATCTATACCTCCACCCACACGGACCCGAAGACAATGCAAATCTCAGCCGGATCACTGCACGTGGTCGAAGTTTGCTCAACTGATGATGCCTCCGCCGTCTCCCAGCTCATTACCATCGAGCGCCAAGGCGGGGTCTGGAACGTCACCGGGTCGGGATCCGGTTCGCTCGGCGTACTCGCCGTTGCCGGATGCGCCGGCACCGATTTCACCCAATTCCGCCTCGGCATTACCGAAGGAAGCACTCCCACCGATGGAGATAAACTTGACTTCGCGCTGCTGGGCGCTTCACCGATCGATGTGATCCAGAAACAATTGCTCTTTGAAACGGCGGCTGCGGGCTTTAACGACGGCCGCTCCAGATTGCGCGTCAATGCCAACGCCGGCATCCAGTTAACCGGCATCGACGGGGCGCACGTTCTCATATCGACCTTAACCACAAACTCAACCTGGTACCACTTTGTCTCCTCAGGCGGCTTCAACGTAACGTTCACCTCGTTTACGAATATGACGCATACCGGCATTGAACTCGCACTAGGACCCAATTCGGTCTCGCTCTCCAGCTCCACCTTCGACTATCTCGGGTTTAACGGCGCAACCAATACCTATATCACCCTCCGTGATTTTGATTCAACAATCACCGCCGACAATGTAACCTTCGCCCTCAGCCGTTCTTCGGACGGATTCGACTCAGCCCACAATATCCGCGTCGAGGGCGCCGATGCCAATACCGCATGGTCGATGACCACACCCAATGGTTTCCTCTGGGGTGAAACGCATGACGATGACCCCAATGCCCGCGTAACCTGGTTCGGCCCGGCGCCTGTCAACCCGACGATTACCGCCGTGTATCAAGGAACCATCACAGTCACATGGGGATTTGTCCAAGGGGACAGCGGTTACTTATTGGAAGCCTCAACGGCGAGCGACTTCTCTGGAACCCTTGAATCGTCGAGCACACCCAACAACTTCCTGACGACTCTCACCGTTGCCAGTCTTGATTTCAACACGACCTACTTCCTGCGTGCGGGCGCAGTCTATGGAGACACGACGAACTACGCTCCTACGACCCCAATCTCAACGGCGACCCTCACGGAAGTCCCGCTCGTCGGGGCTCCGACCTTCACGGATGTGCACTTCAGCTCGATTGCCGCGCAATGGAGCGTGGGCCTCAACCCGACCCCGACCCTCTTCGAGGTGCAGGCCTCCTCGACTAACTTCGCGGCCGGCACCGAGATACGCAGCTCAACAACGCTCAACACAAACGACATCGTTTCGAATCTGCAGCTCAACACGACCTACTTCTTGCGCGTTCGCGCCATCAATTGGAATGGAATTCCAAGTTCCTTCCTCACCCTGGCTTCGACATCGACGCTCGCCCCGGCGCCAATAAACCCGACCATCACCGCCGTTGTGTACACCACCATGACCGTGACCTGGGAGGATGTGAACGCGACCGGCTATCGCGTCGAAGCCTCATCGACAAACTTCAACGGGACCGGAACCCTGCGCAGCACGGCGACGCCCAACGGAGATCTCACGACGCTGGTTCTCGACACCCTCGATCCCAATACAACCTATTTCGTACGTGTCGGAGCGCTGAACCATAATAACGTGCCGACCTACGCGATCGACGGCGGCTCGACGACCCTGGCCGATCCGCCGCTCAGCGTTGAATTCTTCCGAGTCAATTCCACAAGCGTCACCCTCACGTGGCTGCCATTGCCGGCCTCACCGCAAAATGTAACGGCCGAAGGGTATCGCGTAGAGGCAGCCACCGCTGCGAACTTCACCGGAACCCTGCTGCGCTCTTCATCGACGTTCGCCGGCGTGCAGCCCTCCACCTTAACCCTGACAAACATGCGAGGCGGGACCACCTATTACTTCCGCATCGGCTCCTTGAACTGGACCGAAACGCCCCACTATCTCACGTTCTTAACCACATTCACAAAAACGCCGCCGCCCATTGCCCCGACAATTGACGCGGTGCATCAAAGCTCGATCACCGTATCCTGGGGCGGGGTCGATCCGTTGAATGGGTATGTCTTAGAAGCGTCCACGGCGTCCGATTTCTCAGGGACCATCAAATCCTCTGCCACATCAGTAACGGACCTTCTCACACTGACCGTTGAGAGCCTGTTCTTCAATACCACGTATTACGTGCGCGCCGGTTCGATTTGGGGCGCGGCGACCTTCTACGCGGACGCGGCACCGGCCTCCACAGCGACCTTGGCCGATATTCCCCAATTGTCGGCACCTCCGTTTGCCGAAGTCTTCTTTAGCTCCATCTCCGCGCGCTGGGCACCCGCATCCAACCCGGCGTCTACGACGTTGTATGAGATGCAGGCCTCCTCGACTAATTTCGACGGCTCGGGAGTGCTCCATTCATCGAACACGCTGAACGTGAGCGCCCTCGTCCTGGCCCTCCTCACCAACACCACCTATTCCTTCAGGGTGCGCGCCGTGAATCACAACGAAATCCCCACCGATTATTTTGCAATCGGCTCAACCTCCACGCTTGCAGATCCGCCCGTCAACCCGACAATCACGGCTGTGAACCATACGACAATGACGGTCTCATGGGGCGATGTGAATACGGTCGCCTACCGCGTCGAAGCCTCGTCTACAAACTTCGACGGCACCGGCACCCTCTACAGCTCAGCAACCACAAACGGAGATCTCACATCCATGGTGGTCGACTCCCTGGAACCCAACACGACGCATTACGTCAGGGTCGTTTCCTATAACCACAACAGTGTCCCGTCCTATGCTGTCGACGGCGGCTCAACAACGCTCAGCGATCCCGTTTCCGGCGGCGATGCTTACCAAACCTACACCACGAGTCTTACCGTCAACTGGCTGCCGCTGCCGTCAGCGCCGCAAAATGCAACGGCGGAAGGATATCGGCTCGAAGCATCGACCATGACGGACTTCACTGGCACTGTTTTCTCATCGATTTCTCTCGGGGGGATCGAACCCTCAACCTTCACCCTCATCGGACTCCGCGCCAATACAACCTACTACTTGAGAGCCGGCTCCCTTAATTGGACGCAAACGCCGCATTTTGTGAGCCTCGGTTCGACACTCACCACCGCGCCGGTCCCGGAGACGCCGGTGTTAACGGCGGTATTTGGAACCTCGGTGACCGTTTCCTGGGGACCTGTTGATGCCGCCGGTGGATACCTGCTCGAGGCCTCTACCTCGGCGAACTTCACGGGCACGATCGAATCGTCGGCAACCCCGCTGGGATCTTTGGCTTCGCTCACGGTGGAATCATTGATTTACAACACGACCTACTTCCTGCGCATCGGCGCGATTTGGCCCGGGACCACAGCCTACGCGCCGATCGTGTTTACAACGGCAACCTTTGTTAACGATCCCGCAGCCGGACCGACGCCGTTTAGCGCCATCGGCGCCCTGGTCTTGACCGGCGCGTGGTCGGCTAACAGCAACCCGGGCGGGACCCTGTTTGAAACGGTCGTCACAACCAAAACCCCATTAACGCTCAGCCACACCGGCAACGTCGCCGTCAGCACGCGGCCCGAGGGTTCCCCCTCAGCCGTCTACAGTGCGTTGGCTGCAAACACAACCTATTATCTCTTCGGACGCGCCTTCGGACACAACGGCGCGGCGTCGTCCTACGTCAGCCTCGGAGCGACGTCAACACTGGCGCTTCCCCCCTCCAATGTCGACATAACAGCCGTCTGGAACACATCGATGACCGTTTCCTGGAACACGGTGAGCGCGGTTTCCTATCGTCTCGAAGCGTCCTCGACCAACTTCGGGGCGGGCATCGTCCGCAGTTCCGCTACCAATAATGCGCTGTTGACCACTCTCACCGTGCAGACCCTGCTCGCCAATACAACCTATTTCGTTCGCGTGGGCGCTGTTAACCACAACGGCATCTCGACCTTCGGCATTGGGAACGCCTCCTCGACACTCAGTAATTTGGTGAGCGGCGCTGAATTCGCAACTGTCTTTCCGACCAGCGCCACCATTTCCTGGCTGCCGCTGCCGGCGGCACCCAGTGACGCGTCAGCGGAAGGCTACCACGTCGAAGCCTCAACAACCCCCGACTTCACTGGCGTGATTCTCTCTTCCATTTCGAAACCAGGCATTGAGCCGAGTACCTTGACGGTCCAGGCACTCATCGGCCAGGCCACCTATTACTTCCGCGTGGGCACATTGAATTGGGAAGGAAAACTCAATTACGCATTCGCGGGGTCCACCTTCACAAATGCTCCGCCCCCCGCCAGTCCTGTGATCACGGATGTGCATCACGGTTCCATGACAGTGACCTGGGGCGCGGTGGGATCCGATGAAGGCTACATCCTGCACGCCTCCACGGCCTCTGATTTCTCGGGCACCCTATTGTCATCATCCTCGTTAAGCCCCAACACGGCCGGACTCTCAATCCCAGGGATGCAGCTCAATACGACCTATTATCTGCGAGCGGGCGCGATTTGGAACGGAGCGACCGTCTATGCCCTCACCACCCCCAAATCGACAGCAACCTTGGCCGCCGAAACGGGCGTTTCCGCTCCGCCGATCACAGCGGTTTACTTCTCTTCGATTGCGGCGCAATGGACCAACGGTTCAAACCCCGGCGACACCCGCTACCTTCTGGAAGCCTCGTCCACAAATTACGACGGCTCGGGAACCATCTTCTCGTCCTGGACGCTCAATACCGCGGACCAGACAACCTCACTCGCCTTCAACACGACCTATTACTTGCGGGTAAAAGCGGTGAACCACAACGACGTGCCGAGTCTTTACCAGATTCTGGGGGCAACATCAACGCGCGCGGACCGTCCCGCAGGCATCACAATCGACACAGTTTATAATTCCTCGATGTCGGTTCGATGGAGCACGGTTGCCGCCGTCGGTTATCGAGTGCAGGCTTCCTCCACCGGGTTTAATGGAACCGGGCAGATTTACAGCTCCTCAACTGTGAATGGAGAACTTGGAAGCCTGGTTGTGCAGTCGCTGCTTGCCAATACAACCTACCTCGTGCGCGTCTCCGCCATCAACCATAACAATACCCCGACAACAGGGCTGGGAACCTCTTCGGCAACCTTGGCAAACGCGGTTTCCAACGCCGAACTCTTCATCGTGGGTGCAACAAGCGTGACCACGCAATGGACACCCCTGGCGGCAGCGCCGCAGGAAGCGACCGCCGAAGGGTACCGCCTCGATTTTTCGACTGCGCCTGACTTCTCCGGTTCGGTTTTCTCATCGGGGACCGCCAACATCGGGCTGAGCACGCTCACCGTTTCCGGTCTTGACGCGGATACCACCTATTATCTGCGCGCGGCGTCTCTCAATTGGGCGGATGAGCCCCATTATGTTTTGCTGGGCTCAACGCTAACGCGATCGCCCAAGCCGATCAATCCGACTATCACCATCGTTGAGTTAAGCTCCATCACCGTGACGTGGGGCGATATCGAACCCGATGAAGGCTACATCCTCGAGGCCTCAACGGCTTCGGATTTCTCGGGGGTTTTATTCTCATCCATCACGCCGACTCAATCGACATCAAGCCTGATCGTAGACACGCTTGCTTTCAATACCACCTACTTCCTACGCGTAGGCGCCCAATGGTCTGGAACAACCTTCTATAACCTGACGTCGCCGGTCTCCACAGCCACACTCGCTCAGGAAGCCGCCCCCAATCCGACGCCGTTCTTCGACGTATTCGTCGCGTCCATCGGCGCGCAGTGGCTGCCAAACGCAAACCCGGCGGAAACCCAATTCCTCATCGAGGCCTCAACTGCGCCGGACTTCTCCGGCACCATTACGTCTTCAAATGTCTTTGCGAGTTCCGGGGCGCTCAGCAGCTTGCTCGCCAACACAACCTACACCCTGCGCGTCGCCGCGATCAATCATTCGGGCGTTCCCAGCCTGTCCTTGGTGATCGGTTCGACATCGACATTAGCCCAACCGCCTGCCGATCTCTCTATTGATGAAGTCTTTAACACCTCAATGACCATCCGATGGAGCACTGTCTCCTCACGCGGCTACCGCGTAGAGGCCTCCTCGACCGGATTCGATGGAACGGGCCTTCTCTATTCCTCTTCCACAACAAACGGGGAGTCAGGCACGCTGGTGCTCTCAGGATTGCTCGCCAACACAACCGTGACAGTCCGCGTCGGATCCCTTAACAACAATCAAGTTCCCAACAACGCCGTTGCCGGCTCGAGCGCAACGCTCACAAACCCGGTGACCGCAACAGACTTTGCAGGGGTCTTCATTACGAGCGTGGCCGTCAATTGGCTGCCGCTTCCCGCCGCACCGCAAGACCAATCGGCGCAAGGCTACCGCGTAGACGCATCCACGGCGGCCGACTTTACGGGGGCGTTGTTCTCTTCGACGACGCTGGGAGTTCTGCCCAGCACCTTGACCGTCACGGGTCTGTCCTCGGGTGTGACCTATTACTTCCGTGCGGGCGGACTGAACTGGTCCTCACTGCCCCATTACCGCGTAGTGGGCTCCACGCTCACATCCTCGGTGAAGCCGGGCAATCCCCTGGTCACCGCGGTCTGGCCATCCTCGGCAACAGTGTCCTGGGTAGCCGTCGCGTCCAACGGCGGGTACAAAGTCGACGCATCCACATCCCCGGATTTCTCCGGAACCTTGGTGACGTCGAGCACTGCGGGTGGAGCTGACACCACGGTCATGGTCACGGGACTCGACTTCAATACAACCTATTATGTCCGCGTGGGAGCGGTTTGGAGCGGCATCCCCAACTACGCGAATACAACGCCAAGCTCGACACCGACGCTCACCAATATTCCGGGCGCGGTCGTTCCCGCTTTTGCGGAAGTGGTGGTCTCGTCCATCTCCTCACGATGGACCAATAATTTCAACCCGCCGGGAACAACGTACCGATTGGAGGCCTCGTCCACAAACTTCCAGCCGGGAACCCAAAACGTCGTCATCGATACCACGCTGTTTGAACGCCACTCGGCAGGCTTGCTGCCCAACACCACCTACTCCATGCGGGTTGCGGGAGTCAATCACGGCGGAATCGTCGGGGAATACATCGTAATCGGCGATACAGCAACACTCGCTCTGCCCCCGCTCGGCCCACACATCGAAGAGGCCTTCCACTCCTCAATGACAGTGGTATGGTCTACGGTGCCTTCCAACGGCTACACGCTGATTCTATCATCGACAAATTTTGACGGGACCGGGATCCTGCATAGTTCATCGACGCCCAACACCCAACTCGGAACACTCAGCATTTCCGGGCTGCTCGCGAATACGACCTACTTCGCGCAAGTCGGCAGCCTCAATCACAACTCCGCCGCCCACTATAGAATCGCCGGAGGCAGCAGCACCTTAGCCAACCAAGTGGCGGGCCCCGAGTTCGCGGGTGTTTTCCCAACAAGCGCAACCCTCACGTGGAACGCGCTGCCTGTCGCTCCGCAGGATCTGAGCGCCGAAGGCTACTTCATTGAGGCGTCCAGCGTCGCAGACTTCACCGGTACACTCCTGTCCTCCACCACTCTCGGCGTGCTGCAAAGTACTCTAACGGTGACTGCACTCTCCCCGGGCGACACGTGGTATTTCCGCATTGCATCGCTAAACTGGGACGGCCGACGCCACTACGTCCTAGCGGGCTCGACGGTCACACAGTCACCGGCTCCGAAGAATCCGCTCGTGACCGCAGTTTCTGGAACATCGATCGTCGTCACGTGGGGCAATGTCTCTCCCGATGGCGGCTATTTACTGCAAGCGTCTACGGCATCAAACTTTACCGGTACCTTGTTCTCGTCTTCAACCCTCTTCACTCAAGTGACAGGATTAACCGTTGAAGGACTGAACTTCAACACAACCTATTACTTGCAGGCGGGGGCGCTGTGGGCGGGATCAACCTCGTACGCAAATACGACACCGCTCTCCACCTCAACCCTGGTCACCTTTGTCACGGCCCAGGTCCCGCCGTTTGTGAACGTCGAACTCTCATCCATTTCAGCGCAATGGGCATTCGGGGCAAACCCCGTCGGCACACGATACCGTCTTGAAGCATCGTCCACGGCATTTAACGGTTCGGGCGTCATTCAATCTTCGATGACCAAGGCGACGACAGCCTACGCCGAAAGCCTGCTGCCCAACACCACCTATACCTTCCGGACGAAAGGCATCAACCATAACGGCATCGAAGGTCCGTTCTTAATACTCGGCGCGACCTCAACGCTGGCTCCAATCCCAACGGGAATCGCCCCCATCGCGGTTTATCCAAGCTCCGTCACTGTAGCCTGGACCCCGGTATTATCACAAGGCTATATCCTGGAAGCTTCTTCAACGAATTTCCTCGGCGGCACCGTCGTGCTTTCCTCCAGGACGCCGGTCTCCGCAGCGACCGCATTATCGGTGTCCGGCTTGGACTCAAATACAACGTATTATTTCCGTGTGGGCAGCCTTAATCACAATTCCACCCCGCATTACGGCGTCGGTCCGGGGACGCACACGTTAACAATCGACATTGAAAACGCCATTATCGGCCTTCCGACATTCTTCTCGGTGACCGCGAGCTGGAAACCCTTCGTTCTTGCGCCGGGTTCGATGTCCGCAACGGCGTTCCGTCTCGAAGTTTCAACCGTCGCGGACTTCTCAGGAACCGTCGTCAGTTCGCGGACATCCAATATCCAAGAGAGCACCTTGACCGTAAACGGACTTGAACTCGGAGTTCTGTTTTACCTGCGCGTCGCCGCCGAGAACATCAGCGGCCACCCGAACTACGCATTGCTGGGAAGTACACGAACAGTCATCAACGCGCCGACAGACCCGCGCCTTAGCGTCATCAACCCCAGTTCGGTTACCATCACGTGGGGCGATGTCAGTCCCGATGACGGCTATGTGATTGACGCCTCAACGGCCGCGAACTTCTCGGGGACGGTTTTCTCATCGCGGTCCATTGTCAATCTTTCCACATTGACCGTTTCGGGTCTTACCCCGGATACCACGTATTACTTCCGTGCCGGCTCCGTCATTTTCGGCACCACGAACTATGCGCTCACAACACCCACAGCGGCACTGACGCGTCCGTCCGACCCATTGCCGATTCTGCCGGCGTTCCTCGGAATTTCGTCCTCCACCGTGGAAGCGCAATGGGGACCCGGCCTCCCCCCCAACCCAGACGCAACCGGGTACCGACTCGAGGCGTCCTCTTCGAATTTCCTGGGTGGAACGATCACATTCTCATCCATGGTTAATACGACCTCCGGTACAACCACCGGTCTTCTTCAAAATACGACCTACACGCTTCGCGTGCGGGCCATCGGTCAAGCCGGCGCCGAAAGTTCAATCCTCGTCTTGGGATCAACATCGACACTGGCTGCAAAGGTTGCAGGCCTGCATCTCCCCGAGGTTTTCCTGACCTCAATCACGGCGCGGTGGGACATTTCCGGCGCGAGCGGCTACAACGTGCAAGCCTCATCGACAAACTTCGATGGCACCGGCGTCGTAATTTCATCTATCGGCATCGGAGCCAGCCACACCCAGTTGATCGTTTCCGGCCTCGACCCGAATACAACCTACTTCGTTCGTGCGGGCGCGCTTAACCATAATGGCGTCCTAAATTTTACGGCTGGCGCTTCGAGCGCGTCCTTGGCCGTCGAAGTTCAGAACACGCAAATAGTCGGCGTCTTTTTCTCCAGCGTGACCCTCAATTGGTCCCCACTCCCAGCGAACCCGCAAAGCGCAACGGCGCTTGGGTACCGACTGGAAGCCTCAACGGCACCCGACTTCTCGGGAACAATTCTATCGATTGAAAACAGCGACGTTTTCGTCAGCACTCTTACGGTGTTCAATTTGACAACCTTCAGCACGTATTACTTGCGGGTCGGAGCCATTAATGTCGGCCATCAAGCTAATTTCGTGCTTGTTGGATCAACACTGACATTCCTCCCCGATATCCAGGTCGAAGAATTCGGGGGGTTCGCGGACATCAGACAAAACGTGCTCACGTGGAAAGATTTTGATCCCACCATCAAGACTGTCGACTTCATCGGTTACTACGTCTATCGAACGACAGACATTCTAATCACCGCCACGCTGATCGGCGCGACGACCAATACGGTATTCATCGACACGTCAGTTGTGGCCGGCACCACCTACTTCTACCAAGGCGGAGCGGAATTGGCTCTAGGCTTTGCTATCAAGCGAACCTCCTTTACCGCAATCCAGGCGCGCACCGGCATTCCCATGGCCCCGTTCGGTATATGGCTCGATGTCCAGGGATCCTCGTCAACCTTATCGTGGATGCGAGTGCGCCACTTCCTATCCCAAGTGCCTTTCAACGACATTAATAACCCGATCTTTGACGAACTCCTGTCCTATTCGATCTACCGCTCCACTTCCGAAATTCAAGCCCCATGGATGAATATCGGAACGGTCCCCGCCGGTACCCACTCCTTCACCGACCCGGCCGGGGGACCGCAATTCTTCTACCACGTGAAAGCACACAACATCACCGAAAAATCGGGTGCGTCCATGGTTCAAGCCGTCATATCCTCCAACGCGTTTATCGTCGACCCCGATGATACAACCACCTTAGAAATTCCGCTCAGCCTCAAAATCATGTTAAACGGAGACGGCAACGATCCGGACACCGCCTACCGTATCGGGGTCTCCAGTCACCCGGAAGAAATCGGCGGACGGGTGCTTAAAGCGATCAAGTTCACGCCCTACCAAGGAGGAATCACGGAGATCGACAGCTTCGAACTCCCGGGAATGGCGACCTTGCGCATCGCCTACGAAGAACTCGCCGGCGTGGTGGTCCCCTCCGGCTCGCAGGTGGCCGGCTTTGCACCTGCAGCACCGGTCACGACCAATCCGACTCCGGATCAAACGGCCGTCTACTGGTTTGATGGCGCGAAGTGGGTACAGCTCTACGGGATTCTTGATTCGCAAAAGAAAGTGCTTATTTTCCAAACCCCGTATCTAGGCGCGTATCAGATTCGCTCGGTTGAACGTGTCGGCGGGTTTAATTTCGACAAGGGCGGCGTTTCAAACCGGTTTATTACTCCCAATAACGATACCCTCAATGATACAGCTATCTTCACATTCGACAATCCGCGCGACTCGGCCGTCACAGGAAAGATACTCGACTTAAAAGGCGCCCATGTCTCAAATATGACTCCCGGACCCATTCTAAACAGTCTTGAATGGGACGCGAAATCGAACGGCCAGGTCGTGCCGGGTGGTGTTTATATTTACCAGATCGGAGCAGAAGATATCTTATTCAATGGAACGGTCATCGTCATTAAATGAGGAGCGTACCCATGCCCCGTAAGAAACTCTCACGCGCCGGTTTTACCCTGATTGAATTGATTGTTGTGCTTCTTGTCGTTGCCCTTCTGGCAACGGCCGCTTATGAAAACATGAACAAAACGGTCAGCAACTCTCAGGCACTGGATGTGGCCTCCCGTCTTGTTGCCCTCGGCCTTGCCAACAAGCGCAATGCACTCGATAACAAAGGGAAATACGTGCATCGCCGCCGAAAACGCGGAATGCTGTTCGATTGCGACAACGCAAAATGTCTTCCATGCACCGGTGAGGTTTGTCCCTCCTGCAATCTACTTGCCTGCAAATATGTCGAGAAGATGCTGGTGATTGATAAGGATTTTTTCATGAATGCGGTCAGTCCGGCATCCGGACGCAAGGCCTGCAGCTTGCCGCAGCCCAAAAAGGGTCCCCCGATCATCGCCTGCGCTTCCGAGGGAAGCGTGCTCAAGCAAATAAATAAAAAGGGCAAAACAAGGTTTAAAATCCGATATGGAGGTTGGGCCTATTCTTACCATACAGATGGGGACGTTCGCGCCCACGGCGGAGCGCCAGTTCCAGCACGTAAAAAATCGCCTAACGGCTGGCGCGCAAGCGACTACGATTAAGTAGATAATAAACAACTCTTAATAGTACTTAACAGCTATATAAGCGGATAGAAGCAACTCCTTGATAAAGCGGCTCCTCCAGGAGTCGCTTTTTTGCGCCCCAAAAACACCACATAAAAGATGCTCGTTTCAGCGTAACAGACAAGTTGCGGCGAATTCGAACGCCTGTAACATGAATTTCGCGCGGAGCCCCCATTATTAAGGAACGCGCACGCGCGCGCAAGAAACGATGAAAACGGCAATCAAAATCCTCTTGGCAGCGATTCTCATTGCCACGACCGGGCGTGTCGCCAATCACGTCGAGGCCGCTGCGAAGAAATCGACCCGCGTCACCGGTCCCAACGGTTTTTCTTTCGATTCCTCCAGCGGGGTCTCCAACCGCTTCATCACGCCTAACGGAGATACGTTTAACGACACTGTCGTTTTCACATTTGAGAACCCACGGGACTCTGCCGTTTCCGGTTCCATCTACGATTTGAAAGGCGCCGAAGTGGCGCGCCTTACCATCGGACCGACGCCTCCCTCCGTTACCCAATCAACGCTTGAATGGGACGGAAGGATGGGAGGGCAGGCGGTGAATGGCGGTTTGTACATTTACGTCATTCTCTCCGAAGAAACAGTTGTTTCCGGAACGCTGGTGGTGGTGCGATGATCCCCCTGCTTCGCCTCGGCACGGTACTCGTTCTCTTGGCCGCACCCGTGCAAGCGGCGTTCGATAATTTGGGACACGGGGGTCGTGCTCCCGGCCTGGGGGATGCCTTCACCGCTATCGCCGATGACGTCTACGCAATTTACTACAACCCTGCCGGACTCGCGCAGTTGGAACGCCCGATGGTTTCGATGGGCTACGCGAAGCACCACATGGGTCTCTCCGACGGCTCCGAACTGGGAACGACCGAACTCTCCTACGCGCATCCTCTCAAGTCGGGCCGGTGGGGCGGCATCGGAGCCGCATATCAAAACTTGTCCCTCGATGGGCTGTACTCGGAATCCCAATTGTATGTCTCATGGGGCAAACGCATCCTCCAACGCGCAAGCGGAAGCCGCCTCCTCGGCGGACTGAGCATTAAACACCTCTCGCGCGGCTTCACTCCAGGAGACGAAGCGGCAAACGCAATGACCGGACTGGCAACCAACATCGGCGTCCCGGATCCCGTTCTCGCAAACAGCCAAAGCACATCGGCGCTCGACCTGGATGTTGGTTTTCTATACCGTTTCCCGAAAAAGTTTCAGATCGGTCTGATGATCCAGCACTTCAACGAACCCGACATCGGATTTACGGGGTCCGATAAGCTCGCCAGAAACGTGCGCCTCGGAATAGGATACAAGAGCCTGTGGATGAACCTCGTTGGCGAATTCCGCATGGACTCCGCTCCTGACGGCTCGAGCGACAAGGATATTATCATCGCCGGGGAACGCTACTTCCCCACCTTGACGATGGGCCAGTTCGGAGTGCGAAGCTCCATCGGATTCGGCGCACGTCAGTGGAAGCAGATAACAATGGGTTTCTCCTATCGCATCAATAAAATTCAAGCGGACTACGGAATGGTGCTTCCCATTGGCGGCGTCAAAGGGACCGCCGGGACGCATCGCATCGCCCTCTCCTTCCACTTCGGGGCCCCGACCCCGGATGAAGAAATCACGCAGGACCTCCTAATGCAGGCCAAGCGCATGCGCGAAGGCAAAGGACCCGGCTTTGGGTATGAATTCAATGATACGCTGCGTCCCCGCGATCTTGATGATAAAGACCTTCGCGACGTTCGCCTCTTAGTCAACAACGGCGAATACCGCAAAGCACATCGCGCGCTCATCCGACTCGCCAAGAATCTTCCGCCGGATGAATCGCTCATCCGTCTCTCAAACCGCTTAGCGCTCGTCGCGTATTTCTACCCCGAGATCAAGGACCCCTCGGTTGGCTGGCAAACGATTCTCGACCGCAGCATCAAACATTTCCTCTGGGCTCGTGACAGCGCCGCGATGCTGCACGGTTCTTACGCCATCAGCATGCAGCCCAGCAATCCTCAGCTCCTCAAATTCATTGAGCAAATGGAAGAGGGCGTCGGTATCAAGGCAGACCGTCTCCCCGTCGGTCACCCGCGAACGTTCATCGACGAGCTGCTGTACCGCGCTGAAGCGGCCTACAACCGCGGGGAGCACAAACGGGTCATTGACATCAACCTGGACATCCTAATGCTGGAGCCCAACAACGTCACCGCACTGGAACGCGTCGGCTCAACCTTCTTCGTGCTTGAGGAATATGAACTCGCGCTCAAGACCTGGCGGCGTGCGCTGCCGCTTGAAACCAACACGCGGGAAAAACGGGTTCTTATGCAATACATGAACCGGGCCCGCGAGAAGCTCGGCCTGAAACCCGGCGCGAAGCCGGCCCCGATTAAACGCCGGAAACTCAAACCCTCGCCGCTTGCGCAAACGAGAAAGCTCAAGGTCCATCGGGGCGACCCCCGCAACATCCCCCGCTTCTACCAGAAGGGCGTCGAGCACTACGCGCGCGGCGAGATGATCCAGGCAACGGCGTTCTTTATGCGCATTCTCCAAATTGACCCGGACAATAACGACGCAAGAAAAGCGCTGGACCGAATACGGAGGCGCCGTTAAACTACGCTGATGAAGATACGAACGAAACTTGTATTGATCCTCTCCGGAGGCATCGCCGCAGCGGCGATTGTTTCCGCTCTTGTCTTCATGCGCATCCAGGCGAGTCAAATTAACCGCGCCGAGCAGGCTAAAACACGAGTCTTAATCGACAGCGTGCAGCAAATGGCCGACGAAGCCCAACTGGCGAATGATCCCCTTATGCTTCTGGACTACCTCGAGTTCCTTCGAGACGGGCGTGAGGATGTCTATCATTGCCGTGTATTGATGAGCGACCAATGGCAGGATGTGGGCGGCAAGACCATGAAACCGCCCAAGGGCGGCACAACTATTCACGTCGTTGAGATTCCCACAAAAAGCGCTGCGACGACAAAGGCCGTGGAGATTCATTTTCTATCAAGCCTCTTGGAAGATCGAAAACGCGATGCGCTGACGGCGAGTTTCGTTTCGGTGACGGAGGCCGCAGGCGCGGTATTTTTGGTCGGCCTGCTGATATCGATCCTGCTCGCAAGCTCAATGACGCGCCGACTCGTCGCCATCGAAGAAACCGTTGAAGCGGTCGCTGAGGGGAAACTCGGGGTAGTGGCCGAAGCCGGGGGCCGCGATGAAATCGCCAGACTCGCACGCGGCGTCAACATGATGTCGGAAAAACTTCGCGAAGTGGAACAAATGAAAAAAACCTTCGTCGCCTCGGTGACCCACGAACTTCGCTCCCCACTCGGCGCGATCGACGCCCAAGCCAAACAAATGCTTCGCAGCGACACGGTGCGCTCAGACGCGGACAAAGGGAATCTAGAACGCATTCGAAAAAACGCAAACCGTCTCGAACACTTCGTCACCAACCTGCTTGAAATGTCTAAGATCGAGCGCGGAAAACTCGATTTTCATCCTCGGCGGGGAGAGATCGCTCCTCTTGTTGAAGACACCGCATTATTTTTCGCCCCCCGCGCGAAAGAGGCGGGACTCACACTTGAGCATGATGTGTTGGGAGAACTGCCCTCCCTGCGACTTGATTCCGACCTGATCTCACAGGTTCTGACTAATTTCGTATCCAATGCAATTAAATTCACCCGCAAAGGCGGCCGCATTACGATCTCAGCCCGCACGGTTGAAAACGGCAGCGG
>NVTF01000089.1 GCA_002401485.1 Elusimicrobiota bacterium
GTTATTGGTGGCTCGGTCCCAAAGACGTGAAGAACGCACGCAAGGATCTCGCCATCCTCTACACCGGAGCGGCCGCAGCAATTCCCGAATCAGTCGGCGGCGGTTTCTTTTGGCAAACCCTCGACCATATGCTCAAGCCTCGAAAACGGACAACGTCTTTTTATCGCATCTACCGCTCGGCACTCAAACGCATTAAGTCAAATTAGTCTTATTTTTGAGACATAAATAAAGGCCCTTGACAGAGTTTTCTCCCTGCAATACACTGTTAATGCCCCCGACTTGGGGGACCTTTGTCCCATGATAAAAAGTCCCTTAAGACCTATTTTTAGCGTCTCCGCCCTACTGGCGGCGGCGCTTTTATGCGCACCGTTTGCATTTGCCAACGACCAACCCAAACCCCAACTACAGAAAACCGAATCCATCAACGCCAAACCCGAGGCCGACGACCGGACCCCGGAAGCTGAAATCGCCAAAACAGAGGCCAACGACCCTTTTTTCGAGAATGCCCGGGACCAATTACTCGGCAAAGAGAAACCGTCCTCACCCCCCGCGGGCCAAAATGATTTAGACCCGATCACTCTTGATGACGCGTGGGCCGGAATGATTCAGGGATTTGGCCCGATGTTCCATTCGAGCACCCTCTCGCCCGGCAAATCAGAATCAAATCCCATTCGCACAGATGCGCCCTCCCAAGAAACCCAAGCGCTCGTAGACACCATGCTGGAAGCAAATTCCTACATCGAAGCCGCCCCCGATAAGGAAACAAGGCAGGCTCGCATCGAAGAACGGATTCCAACAATCACCTCCGCGCTCCAAGAAGGCAAGCCGGACGATATTCCACAGACTGTCTACGACCGGACACTGACCGAAGTTTCCGACGCTCTCGTTCGCCTCGGCGGACACGACTCGACATCCGAACCGAAGCGCGAGCAATATTTCCGGGACTCACTTAACATGTCCCACAGCGTGGTGCAAACAGCGGACAAATCCGCAGACACCTACCGCGACGCCCTGATTGTGCACGCTCAATCCAATCTCGGTCTCGGCCGCTACCAACCCGCTATCGATGACGCAACCACCGCGGCACGCCTTAATCAAGACGACGAACGCGCCTACACAACCCGCGCGCTCGCTTATTACCAGATGCAGAACTACAACCAGGCGATGGAGGATGCCCAACGCGCACTGCGGCTGAACAAGAACAATTCCACCGCATTCAAGATCGCGAAACTCTCCCGCAACCGGCTGACGACAACGAAAGACTTAAAACTGGATCGTGCCGCGCGAGCCGCCGCGGACCAGATCGGACGTGAATACGAATCGATGGAAGAAGAACGTTCCGAGGCTGAGCGCATTATCCCTCAAATCGCCCGTGCCAACCCCACACGAGCGAACCGCGTCGTAGACTCGCTCAACACGCAGGCTCTTTCTTATACCCGCAGCGGCAAACACCAAGCCGCGTACGACACCTACACAAGGGCTCTCGTGCGAGACCCGAAAAACACCGAGGCACTGCAGCGCCGCGGCCACACCGCGGCCATTATGGGCCACTACCGCCAAGCCATCACCGATGCCAGCGCTATTCTTGACGCCGATTCCAACAATCCCCAAGCCCTCCTGATGCGTTCCCGGGCATTTTCTCAAACCGGCCGCTTTCAGGAAGCCAAACGCGACGCGGATCGCCTCGTCGGCCTTGCCCCCAAAAATGCCGCGGCCTACAAGGCCCGCGGCCGAGCGAAAGAAAACCTCGGCGACGTTTCCGGCATGATTTTCGATTTTCGCCGTGCCGCAGCGCTCGATCCAGGCGTTCGCGAGGAATTGCGCCCGACCGCGCGACGCTACGATTTCAACCTCGACGGAAAGGTAGCGATTCCAAGCGCAGCCCTCCCAAACCGCACCGCCGAAACGACCCCGAAAAAAAATAAGGGGCGACACGCGCTGATCATTCTTGGCTTTTCAGTCGTCGGCGGCCTGCTCTTCGCCATTGGGTTTATCGAACTTTTTAGAAATAATCGCCGGGAACGCCGCAACCGCTCCTCCCTCATTGAAAACGCGAGCCCGGAGACAAACCAGGCCCTTGCGGCGGGCGGAGAACTGGAGGGAGGATTTAAGATTCTTCGCGTACTCGGCAACGGCGGCATGGGTGTTGTCTACGAAGCCCAAGACAAGGCGCTCGACCGCAAGGTCGCAATCAAAAAAATGCGCGACGAGATTCAGGAAGATCCTCGGGAACGCGCTCGTTTTCTAGACGAGGCGCGTCTCGTCGCCAAAATGCATCACCCCAACATCGTAGACATTCATTCGATTGTCGAGGATAATGGAGAACTTTATCTCGTCTTCGAACACGTTGACGGGGAAACCCTCGACCAGGTCATGAATAGAAAGAAAAGACTGTCGGTGAAGGAGGTGCAGTACATTCTGCGCGGCGTCTGCAACGCGTTGGAATACGCGCACCACAAAGCCATCATTCACCGGGATCTCAAACCCTCCAACATCATGATCACCAAGGAAGGCCGCGTGAAGGTAATGGACTTCGGCATTGCCCGCCAAGCCAAGGACGCGCTGCTCAAGTCGACAAAAACCAACCATGTCGCGGGCACACCGCAATACATGGCTCCCGAGCAGGAAGAAGGCACGATCCGACCCGAGTCCGATATTTTTTCTCTTGGCACATGCCTCTACGAACTCGTGACCGGCGAAAGACCGTTCACCGGTCCATCGACAACAGCCTCCAAGATCAACAAGCGCTACACGCGCGCCTCACGTGTTCGTCAGGAACTTCCCGCAGAGCTCGACCAACTCATCGATGACGCCCTTGAGCCCGATCCCGACAAACGCATCCATACCGTGGTTGAGTTTCGCGCCCGCCTCGACGCGATTGCGGTTACCGCATCAAAGTCGGCCTAACGCCCTCGCCGCTTCTTTTTCTTGTTCATCTTCCATCCCTGATAAATATTAATTACCGCGACAATGCCAAATCCGATCGACGCGGGGGTGGGAAAGGTCGCCACCATGCCGGCGACCGCGAGGCCGGTGTATGCGACCGGGCGAACCTTGGTGGCAAGCACCTCTTCTATCTTCCCGGGCTCTTTCCCGGTCAACCGCTTTTGATCCGTCAGACCATCATCGAGGATCAGCGGTAGATCATCGAGAACCGTTCGCGCCTTTTCTTCAATGATGAGAGGCGGTTGCTGCTTACCCTTCGGGTGAGGACTGGCTCCAAAAACAATAAGTGCCGGAAATAGGAGGATTAATTTCACGATTCTGGGACACCGGGAGGATCTAATGTGTTTCCTTCCTTATATGGTATTATGTCGCATGCCTCTGATCAAGAGAAAAATCCCCTCCAAAAAAGCAAAAGACCCGGGAGACACGCCGGTCATGCGGCAGTTCAAGGCGCTCAAAAGCGCTTACCCGCACGCCCTTTTATTTTTCCGGCTGGGAGACTTTTACGAACTTTTCTTGGAAGATGCGGTTATCGCCGCCCCGATTATGGGATGCATCCTGACCAAACGCCAAGGGCTGCAGATGTGCGGCGTTCCCTACCATTCGTATCAAAACTATTTACGCAAACTCATCGAAGCGGGTCACAAGGTCGCGATTGCCGAACAAGTCGAAGACCCGTCCCAATCCAAGGGAATCGTGAAGCGCGAAGTGGTTCGTGTTGTAACGCCCGGAACAATCGTCGAAGACGAACTGCTCCATGGCGCGGAAACGAATTACCTCGTATCGCTTGAGCTGGACACCGTCGGCTGGGGGCTCGCCTGCGTCGAAGTCTCGACCGGCGAATTCTGGGCGACGCAGTCGATGAGCGACCATAACCACCTGAGGCTTTATTCCACACTCGCGAAACTCGGCCCCGTGGAGGTCCTCGCGGCCAAGGAGACCGCTACCGAACTGCGCCTGCGCCATCTCCTCGGACCCAAATGTTCGGTCAGTGAGTGGACCCGCACCGCGTCCGAAAGCGAAGTCCCTTCCCATTGGAACAAACGCTCCACATGGCAGAACCGCCAACTCGCACTCAAGGCGGCCTTAACCGCCCGCAGCTACGTCGCCGCCACCCAAACACATTTGCACGAAGTACTCGCACCCGAGTATCACGAAAACGCTCCGGAAATGCAGCTCGATGACTCGGCCATCCATACCCTGGAGCTCATTGAGTCCGACGGCGGGCGCAAACATACGTTATGGGGTGTGCTGGACCGTACCTGCACGCCGATGGGCTGCCGCATGCTTAAGCGCTGGATCCTCCACCCATCAACGGAACTCCCCGAGATTGAACGTCGGCTTCACTGCGTCGAAGAACTCATCGACAAAAGTTTGGAACGTTCTACGCTGCGCGACCGGCTGGAAGCGATTTCTGATTTAGAACGCGTCATCAACCGGATGGCGACGCGTTCAGCCATGCCCCGCGATTTGAAGGCGTTGCGGGACTCCCTGGCGCAAGCCGACTCCATCGGAGCCTGGCTCGCTGAAGGCGGATTCACCTCCGGCCTTATCACCGTTCGCCGGAAGCTGGGCGAAATCGTTAAGCCGCTCACCGTTGTTCGCAAACTTCTGGAGTCAGCTCTGGTAGAGGAGCCGCCGGCAAAGCTATCGGACGGCGGTCTGATCCGGCCCGGTTTTGACGCCGAGCTCGATGAGCTGCGCGCGATTAAAACCGACGCCAATACTGTTCTTAAAGAACTTGAAGAGACTGAAAAAAAGAAAGCAGGCATTCCTCTCAAGGTTGGCTACAACTCGGTCTTTGGTTATTACATCGAAATTTCAAAAATCAATTCGGCCAAAGCCCCCGAACGATACACCCGTAAACAAACGCTCACCAACGCCGAACGCTACATCACACCCGAACTTAAAGAACTCGAAGTTAAAATCTTAGGCGCGGAGGATAAATTTCTCCGTCTCGAGATGAAGCTTTTTGAACGCTTGCGCAGCGACATTCTCAAGAAAAACGAAGCGGTCCGCGCCTTCGCGGTTCTTATCGCCGAACTCGACACCCTGCACTCGCTCGCGGAGTCCGCAGAAGCCAACGGTTATGTAAAACCCACCGTCGACCTTTCACACGCACTTGAGATCGAAGACGGACGTCACCCCATTGTCGAAACAGCTCTCCCGGCCGGCACCTTCGTCCCCAACTCCATCACAGTCGACGGCGCCGCATCACAAACGCTGATCCTGACCGGACCGAACATGGGCGGAAAATCCGTATACCTCCGCCAAAACGCACTGATCGCACTGATGGCGCAAATAGGCTCTTTTGTTCCGGCCACATCCGCGCGCATCGGGATCGTCGATAAGATTTTGACCCGCATCGGTGCAAAAGATCAGCTGGCGCGCGGAGAATCCACCTTCATGGTCGAAATGCGCGAAACCGCGCACATCTTAAAAGCAGCCACCCTGCGTTCTCTGGTACTGCTCGATGAGGTCGGGCGCGGCACATCGACCTATGACGGCATTTCAATCGCATGGGCCGTGCTCGAATACCTAAACCGGCTGGCGACCGAACGCGATGAAAACGCGAACCCCGATGAGGGCACCCCGCGCGGTCCCCGCGTCTTGTTTGCGACTCATTATTTCGAACTCACCGAACTCGCAGGCCTGCTTTCGGGCGTTAAGAATATCAACGTTGAAGCACGCGAGTGGACCAACACCGAAGGGCGCACCGAAGTCATTTTCCTTCATAAAATCGCCGATGGGACCGCCGACCGGTCTTTCGGCATCCACGTCGGTGAGCTGGCCGGCCTTCCTGAATCCGCTATCGAACGCGCCAAAGAAATTCTTGGCGGGCTCGAAAACGAGGCGCGGGCGACCCCCCTGCCGTCTTCACCCAAGGCCTCCGGCGATCAGCCGTCTTTGCCGTTATTTGACGAAAACCCCGTTATCCAGGAGCTCCGGCTCCTCAACCCCAACGATCTCACTCCGCTCCAAGCGCTCGAAAAAGTTGCGGAGTGGAAGAAAAAGCTCTAACCCCCCCGGAGGTCTTTGTGCCCGTTATACGCCCCCTACCTGAGGATGTTGCCAGCCGCATCGCCGCCGGAGAAGTCATCGAACGTCCCGCCTCCGTCCTCAAAGAACTGCTGGAAAATTCTCTCGACGCCGGCGCGTCAAAAATTACGGTTGAAATAGAGGGCGCCGGACGCAAAAAACTGCGCATCGTCGATGATGGCTGCGGCCTCGACCCCGCCGACTGCCGGGCGGCCTTTGGGCGCCACTCTACAAGCAAGATTAAAAAACTGGGCGACCTGGACACACTCTCTACCTTTGGGTTTAGGGGCGAAGCGTTATTTTCAATTGCCGCGGTTTCGAAAGTGTCCCTTAACAGCAGGAAAAAGAAATCGAAAAAAGCGTGGGCGGTCATGATGGCCGGCGGCAAACTCAAGAAAGACCATGAAGCCCCGCCTGTCAACGGGACGGCTGTCGAGGTTAAAGATCTCTTCTTCAACACGCCCGCGCGGGCAAAATTCTTAAAATCCGACGCCTCGGAACGCGGACACCTCGCCCGCGCCGTTGAAGAAGCGGCGCTCGCCAATCCGCGCGTCGAGTTTAAGTTCACCAGCGAAGGCCGCACGACAATGCATTTTGCGGCACGCAAGGAAAAAAAGGAAGTCGACGCCGCCCGGTCCCGCGCTGCCGATGTGCTGGGCGAGCAGCGCGGCGCAGGCCTCCTGGACACGCAGCGCTCCTCCGGTGATATCTCCGTGCGGGGATTTCTTTCACCCGTTGAAAAGCTGCATTCCACACGGCAACTCCAATATATTTTCGTCAATCGCCGCCCCGTAACCAACCGGACGATTCAGCAAGCTCTTTATCGCGCCTACGAACCCTTCCGCCAAAAAAATCGGCACCCCGTCGCTGTTTTATTCATAGAAACCCCTGCGGGCGCGCTCGACGTCAATGTGCACCCCACCAAACGCGAAGTGCGCTTTCGAAACGACAGCGACGTATTTCAGACCGTGACCAAGGCACTCTCAAAATCTCTATTAGGCTCGAAAGGAATCCCGACACTCACCCCGGAGCGCCCCGCCTACGCGTTCGCCTCTGCGGGAACCAGTGCCGTCCGTGAATCGATTTTTGCATACAAAGCCGGCGGCGACTCCCCGACCGTCAAACAGCCGTCCTGGCCGCGACCGAAAGAAGAACCGTCGCGTCCCTGGTTTGATGAAGGCCTGCGCTACCTCGGACAAATCGAACGCGCCTACCTCGTCTTTGAATCAACCGGCGGCATCCTGCTTGTGGACCAGCACGCGGCACAAGAACGTGTTTTGTTTGAACGCTACTTCGCGGAAATCACAAAAGGCGACATCGCAGCGCAGAAGCTCATGATCCCCATCCCAATCGAACTTCCCATATCCGCCATCCAGCGGGTTCTATCCCAAGAAGAGCGGCTCCTGAAGTCGGGATTTACCATTTCCGTCTTTGGAAAAACGACGCTCAACGTCACCAGTGTCCCCGCAGTACTTTACAAAGCCGGCGACATCGAAGATGCTGTGCATAGCCTGCTCGACGGGCTCACCGACCCCAAATCAGCGACTGCCGATGTGCGCTACGACGCAACCGCCACCATCGCGTGCAAGGCGGCGGTCAAGGCGCACGACCCGCTCTCAGGACCCGAGGCCCTACGCCTGGTCGAAGACCTCAAGAAATGCGAAGACGCCACATGCTGCCCGCATGGGCGCCCCTCGATGCTGTCGCTGGATCGCAATGAACTCGCCCGCCGATTCAAACGCCCCGGCGCGCCCCCGCTCTAATTAGCTGGGAGACACTCTCAGTTTCGTAACATAACATTGAACTGCGCCTAGGCGCAGTTCGTTCACACACATTTTGGGACTATTTGTTTGTGGCCCTCGAGTAGCGAAGAGCCAAGGTCCTAAACGCAACAAACGCACGCGGTGCCTGGCACCTCGGTTCGGCGCGCCCCCGCTCTGATTATTCGATAGAGTCGAGGGAACCGCGGCGCAGGACCCATCGGTCCAGGGTGTCAATTTCTTTCTTGGCCACGGCGAGCTCTTTTTCGTAGCGCTCTAGAAAATCCAAGAACTTCTTATTCTCTTCGACCGAGTGCGTCCCGCGCTGGTATGCACGGAAATACGATTGTCCACGCTCCAAATAATCCACAACAAGAGAGAGATCCTGCGCCAATTCCGTTGCGGAACTCAACTTTCTCCGCTCCCGCTTGGGACGTTCCGGCGCCTTGAGTAATCCACGGGAACCGGCGGCCGCGCCCCATGAAAATCCAACGGTAAGGGCAAGCGCAGCGGTTGCAGCAACTGTTGAAAATCTTTTTAGTTCCATTTGCACTAGTATAACGTCATGAACGGAGAACGCAACCCTGACGAGAAATAGGTCTTGACGAATTGAGAACGAAGCCTATACTAAAAATGATCGCCGAAACCGCGCTCGCGGTGCGTGTCTTCGGCGGTCGATCAGAAGGCGCGCCACCGTCCATACCACGGACACTCGTGAGCGCGCCTTCTGAATTATTCCAGGAAATTTAAGGACCGAAGAAAATACCGGCGAGGCCTGCGGCCAATCCGCCGATGAGGGCTCCGATCGGACCAAAAAGCAGGAAACCCACCCCGGCACCTGCGGCAAGGCCGCCCAACGCCCACCAGAATTTATTGCCGGAGGACTTTTTTTTAGCCGTTCCATCTTCGTTCAGCGGGTTTTTCGGTTCTCGAACTCTGTATGCGCCGGGAGTCCCGACAACAAGATTCGCGGTCGGCTTCTTAAGCGCAGGACCCATGGGTTTGGGAAGCAGGGAAGGGGAAACGATATTGTCATCGCCGACTCGATAGAGTCCGCCCTGATCCCAACCCGCCCCGGAGACGACCCTCGCGTCACGCGCCGAGGCCGCTGCCGCCGCATCCCTTGCCTGCCGATTGATCGAGCGAAGGAGCTCCAGCGTACTCGCGGATGCCCCAGAGGCAGCGATAGAGAGTGCAAGAAGAGCGTGCAGGATCTTCATGTCTTAATTGTAGCCCCCGGGCCCCTGAGGGATGTAGAACAAAAGACCTATAAACCGGCCGTCTTGGGACCTAAAGAATTCGAGCCGCAGGACCCGGGAGAAAATGCTTATTTTTTATGGGGAAATAAGGAGGGGACACCGGAGCACTCCTCTGGACACTCCGCTGTCCCCTCGAACGGCCCCGCCGGGCCCTCAGCGGGGTACACACAGCAACGACACCATCAACGACAACGACCACGCCAACGAACGGCACAACGAAACAGCCACGTCGACGACAACATCTACGCCAACGAACGTCACGACCGCACGACAACGTAAGGTTACTGGTCAGCGGGCACGCAACCGCTCACGACACCCGCCAGAAGTAGTATAGCCCTGAACGTTCCAGCGTCAAGACCTATTTTTCAAACGGCGGAAACGATCCAGCAATCCCCCGAGGAAGGGGTAGAACACCGCGCCGGCGGTGATGCCGGCGGAAACAATTGTCAACAAGGTCACCATCGCCGAAGAGCCGGCGATCAGCAGTCCGCCCTGCATGACCGCAAAGGGGATCAGGGTCATCAGCACACTCGCGATCATCAAACGCTCAAAAACCTTTGGCTGCACGTCCAACGATAAACGCTGCTGGTAAATCGTACGCCACTGGATCATCATGCCCGTTAACCCGGCACCCAGGACGCCGGCCAGGCCCAGCGAAACCCATGGCATTTGAAGCAGCAAACTCCCCCATAAAAAGCCGATCGTGGAAACAACACCCAGAACAGACCATTTCTTTTCCGAAAGTTTTCCAGCGACCTTCGGCCAATAACTCGTCAACAAGGCGACTGCGAGACTGCCCAAGGTATACGCGGCGATCAACTGGCTAGCAAGCGCCTCGGAGTGAAACACTTCAAGCGCGAGAAACGGCGCGATAAAATCGTACATGCTCATATGCACAAAAATCGCGAAGACAAACGGCACGTACATTTTCCACGGAAGCTTCTTCTCCGTTCCCCCTCCCTCGCCGGAGTCTTTCGTCAAACTTTTCTGGCGCAACCGCATAAAGAACAAGGGAACCACGCTCGCGAGCATGATCGCCGCCATGATTCCCGACGTCCAATTCAGCCCAAACGCCGCGATCATGAACCCAAAGGAAATCGCCGTGAGCAGTTCCGCCGATTCAAACGCTGCGTAGAACAACGAGCCTGCTTTTTTCAACTGCGACTTGTTGCCCTGCCCGATGATGCGCGGCGTGATTTCCTTTTCCGCAACGCCGCGAAGCGAACCGTAGATCAACCCTCCCACAATCTGAAACGCGAGGAAATGATACGGCGAAAAAGTGCCGGTCAGGAAATGCACCACGGGAACCGAGAGAAAAAACGCCGCATGGATGAGGTTTCCGATTAGATAAACTTTTTTTGAATCGAACTTTCGCACAAGCCGCGATCCAAGAATGCTTCCCGGGATAATCGCGATGAGCATAGCCGCCTGCGCAAGAACCGCAAACTCCAAGCCGATCGCGGAATAGGCATAGAGTGGGGCAATCAGGGCTGCGGCTTCCTGCCCGATGCCATAGAGAAACTGTCCGCCGAGGTAGAGATAAAAGGAGCGAGGAAGCTTCGTTTTTTGTTTCGGCCCCTGAGGACCATCGCCTTTTTTATCCGCCACCATCGACTCGACCGCCGGGTCGAGCCGCATCGGTTGTTGGGCGGCATTCACGAAGGTCGGGAGGCGGGACGTCAACCGTCCCCGGACCATCGACGTCTTGGAGCGCAACGACACCGAACCGGTAAAGGCGGCATCTAAATCGAGCTTGGATTCGACCGCGCTGGCGGAGGCGGGGCGCGCACTCAAGGTTTCTTCCAACTGAGATAAATGCGTGCGGACACCCTCAGACTTTCGAGGGGACTTGGAAACGGGAGATACTTTCGAAACCGCACGAGAGACCGAGATGGAGGTCTTTGGCGCCGCAACAACGGCGGCGGAGATCGCGGCTGGTGTCGGCAAAACGGTCGCAGGAATCACAACCCCGGATCCCCCGAGAGAGGGGGCGGTCATCGCTAAAGAACCGGCTGTCTTTAGAGCACCGACGCGCACAAGCGCATTCCCGCCTAAAACAGGCGAGGAGACCGCCCTGGGAACGGAAACTGCGCGCCCAAAAGCAAATACCGATCCCGGCGCGCTTGTCAAAATAATCGAAGCGGCCAAGAGGGAAGACAAAAACTTCCTCATGCACGTAAACGATAGAAATCCGGGCTCCAGCGTAATAGGGACTTTTAGGGAAAAAGTCCTACGTCATAGGACCTAACGGCCGTGTTTCCAGCGTTTTTTGCGATGGCCGCGTTTCTTTTTGCTTTTCTTATGGCGCTTTTTGCCCGGCCGAGAGGAGGTCACCAGAATCGACTCTTGCGGTCTGCCGCGCCCCGCGACGGCGTCGCCGCGCCCCGTCGGAATCGCAAACGCTTCAGCCCCAATCCGGCGAACCAACCCGGGGTCGTCCACAAAGGGATTGCGGTTTCCCTGCCATTTTTCGGCTAGGTCATTGCGGCGCTGTTCAAATACCGAGGGAGGATATTGCTCGTGCCAGCGAATGTACATCTCAATACGACTGTTCCAAAAATTGCGCGCCTGCCTCCCGGGGAGGATGTTTAGATTGCCGTAACGCATGTAGAAATAGAGCATGCGGCGCGCGACGAGGCCTTTGACATGTTTGGGCGGTTCAAACTCATTGCGGCCGAGTTTTGCCCCGGCCTTATTGCGATACACAGCCTCATGGTCCGGAACCTCACCAAACGGGTACCGGCTGCGCTCGGCATTGGGCCGAACAAAGGTCGCCATGAGGTGGTGCACATCCGAGACCATCGGGGAACGACTGTTGAAATAGGATTGGGGCCACAAATGTTCGGTGTTCATGCCATCTTTATTGCTGTGTCCATCCCCGTCGGGGTCGCCGCGAACCCTATAACTGGAGCCATTCCCTGAAGTGCCCGGAACAAAAACCTGTGAATACGCGGCCATCACACCGCGCTTTCCGTTGTATTTGAAATTGTCGAGGTTGGAGAAGAGCTCCCGGCGAGACTCTTTGTAACTATGAGAACGATACCCGCGGCCCGTAATTTCGCGCAACTTGAGAAGAAGAGTCTCTTCTTTGAGCCCCTCCGATTCTTTGAGGTAGCCCCGTTCGGGGTGGGTCTTGGCGGCAATCCCGCGCCGCGCCTCATCGGTTCGAACGGGGGTCGGCTCACGCCGCATGCCCCCGTCAAAAACGGCCGAAAAGGCGTCTAGATGAAATTGTTCCTTTTGCTTCTCAGCAATTTTTCCAGCCGCACGCGCCTGATCGGCAACCGTCTTGATGAGCCGGTCTCCTGCAGTCTCTTTAGGCGACGACTCTTCATCCGCCGCGTTTAGAGAGAACCGTGAAGCGTGAGCACGAGGTGAAATCAGCGCTTTTTTAAAGAAGGCCGCCGCAGGCGGCGCTTCCAAACGCGGGACAGCCAACTCCTGCAAGACGGGAAGACCTAGAGTAACGCCGACTGGAGCCAAACCGGGAGCGCCGAGCTTAAGCGAGGCGGGTGTGATCAATAAGGCCGCTCCCGCATAACCCATCGGTGAAACGACCGGTTTTACGCTGCGCCCTATCACAGCCCTCCCGGCAAAAGCCGGCACGGCCGAGGCGGCGATCAGCCAAAGTACAACTAGGGACCTCATCCTTATAAGGATGCCGATTTGGCGGAACCTGCGCCTGGGAAGAAGGACCGGGGAGCTCTTAGGCCTATCGGGACAAGGCTTCTTTGAGCAGCTTTCCCTTTAATTTAACGCCGAGTATGCGTGCAAGTGTTGGTGCGATTTCCACCGTCAACGCCGCACGGGGATAACGACCGGCCAGCACACCAGCGCCCAACAGGGCAATCGGAACATGGGTGTCATAATCATATGGGGATCCATGCCCCGTGCCTCCGGCATACTCCGTCAAGAGGACACCCCGTTTCCACAAGAACACAACATCTCCCGCCCGATTTTTGGGCAGACTCCGGAGATAAATTTTCGAAAACTCCCGACTCCCGGGGATGGAGCGGGCCGGCTGCGCCCAAACAATTTCCTCTCGAGCGGTCAGCAAGGCGGCGGCCCTGCCGATAATTCTCTTGCGTTCACGTCTTTTCAACGACGCTATGTTCAAGTTTACATGCGGGGGGTTCCAGGCGACCACCCAATCTTCCCCTTTTTTGGGTTTCCCTAATTCAGCCTTCAGATCCGACTCAAGAGCCGCTCGCAGGTCTTTAGATATAACGCGCCGCGCCCCAATGGCGTCGCCTTTGGGGCTGCGGGGAAGCGGAAGAACACCATGATCCCCGGTCAAAACCACCACATAATCATCAGACCCAATTTTATAATCCAAAAAGTCGAGGAAAGACCCCAATTCGCGATCAAGACGTTTTAATTGGTCGCTCATTTCATCGCTGAAGGGTCCCCAGGTGTGTCCGATCAAATCGGTTGCCGACAGGCTTACCATGAGAAGATCGGCAACGTCATCAGCACCGAGATCCAGTGCCTCGATCGCACGACGAACCAGGGACAACGTTAATTGATCTAAATGCGGATGTTTGCGAATGGACTTGCGTCTTTTTTCGATGACTTCGTTTTCCGCATTCCAATCATCAGCCCAGTTCGGAAGTTTTCCGTAATAGGAGCTTGTTATAAAACGACCCGTTTTCTTGTCATACCACATCGCGAGGTCTGCTTTTTTTCCGCCCTGTAGCACCGCAGCTTCGACCTTTCCCGCGATGGAAACAACCGTGGATGCCTCCGAGTCCTCCTTGAGGAGATCCCCGAGAGTCGGAGAATTCAACCGAAAGGGTCCCGTACCGAGATCCTTATCTTCAATCGTCAGGACCCTTTTATTTTTTTTGCGGTCGAAAAACTCCTCACCGATAATGCCGTGTGATTTAGGAAACCGCCCCGTTGCAATTGAGGCGTGACCCACCTCCGTGAATGTCGGGACATGACCGTGGCGTGCGTTTTTAAAATAAGCGCCGTCTCGGATAAATCGGCCCAACCCTTGGCTGGTGAACCGCTCCATCGAATCCCCCCGCAGTTGGTCGATCACGATGACAACAGCGAGTTTCGGCTTCGGTTCCTCCGCGAAAACGGTCGCACTGAAAAAGAATAATAGGGATAGAGTCGTTAGCGTTCGCATAGTGAATTTTAGCATGGGGCCCAGCCGTAAAACTCGCTCAACGCCCTATACAACTCCGGCCGCTCTCGTTTCAAAGCGTTTGATTTCTCAAAATAACATTCAGTGGCCACGGCAAAAAATTCGGCGGGATCCTCCGCCCCGTAGGGATCGAGCAGCGTTTTGCGCCCCGCTTCAACCGTTCGTAATAGATTTTCTCGTTCCGACTTCATTAACCGCGCCCACGCGTCAACCGAAGGCACAAGCGGAACACCATCGGCATACCCGTCGGACATATCCAGACGGTGAGCAAATTCATGCAGAACGACATTTCGGCCGTCCCGTCCCCGAGCCATCCCACGTTTCGCCTGATTCCAGGCGAGAACGACAGGCCCCTGAACGTGCGCTTGACCCGCCAACAGTTCCTCGCTGCGCGGATCGTAGAATTCACGCGGATAGACAAGGATTTCATCGGTGCCTGGAAAATAGTCGTGGGGAAGCCCGAGCAGCAATAGCCCCGCCTGAGCGGCGATCGAAACAACGATTTCATCGGACAACGTGAGCCCGCCGCAACCTGACCAAATTTTTTCAGAAGCAAGGATTTGCACGATCCCGTGCAATTTGGAGGTCTCTTCCGCCTTCAATCGAGAATAGAAATGAAGCTTCTCGAGGATTTTCAACCAGGACTCAGGGAACGGTTTCTCTAGAAGTCGCCTACGCCGACGGCTGCGAAACCAGGAAAATATCACTCGGGCTTTTTAAACAACGCGTCAAAGGCCGACTTCCCATCGGAAGCCTCCGGCGCCGCGCGTCCTGACCCGGCATTCGTTGCCTCAGGGGTTCCCGGTTTAAAGAGCTCGCAAAAATTCCCCTTCTCTTTATCCTTCACCGCCTCCACCTGGGGTTCGCGGCAATCATTGGGCGTTCCCGGATCGTAAAACCGGCAATTGCGGCAGCAACGTGTATCCGCGTCGCATCCGGAACAGGTTTCGGTACGCCCATACGCTCCCGGCGGCAATTCACGTCCGCAAGTCCAACAGGATCCGGATTCCATACTCATCGAAGCCCCCAAATCGGATGCCATTGCGGAACAATCCGCACGTTTGAAAGACGCTTTCGCGCTTCATAAAAATATTCCATTGCTCGTACCGGGGAAATCGGCGCGACCCTTTCGCCCGCCGTCCGAAGCGACTGTGCGGGAGTCGCCGGTTGGAGATAAAGCGGCAAGTCCGGAGCGATGTCGGCGACGAGATCAACGACGGCGTCCCACTCCTCCCACTTGGAATCCTCGGTCAAAACAACCTTTACATAACTTCCCTTCGGGAGGGCTTTTAAAAATTCGGCATGTTTGGAAAATGCGGAAAACCCGATAGCCGACGGGAGCTTCAGATCAACAGCCACAGCATCGAAGAGGGCACGCACCGTATTAAATTTTTCGGGCAAAACCGCATTAGTCTCAAGGATATTTTTTAATCCGAAATGCCGGGTCACCTCAATCGCCTCCGCCAGAAACTCCGCCTGAAGCAAGGGTTCCCCGCCCGTCCAAGAAACGGCTTGATGAGGGCGTGTTCTCACCAAGCGGGAAAATTCCGACTCCAACCGGCCCAAACTCCACGATTCCCCCACCCCGGCGGGAATCGTATCGGGTTCGTCGCAATAATCACAGCGAAGATTGCATCCGCCAAAACGCACAAAAATTTGACGTTCTCCCAGACGCGGCCCTTCACCCTGCAGAGAAGAAAAAACCTCAACGAGATTGGCATTCATAACGCCGGGTCCTTAATACGCGCTTCTTCAAATCCCTTTTCCCGCAGCTTGCAGGAATCGCAGGCCCCGCATGGTTTGCGCCCGCCCAAATAACAGGACCACGTCCAGCGAAGCGGCACATGAAGGCGGCCCGCCATGCGCACAATCGCGGCTTTATCCTTGCGCACAAGCGGCGTCTCGATGCGCAGCGGTTTATTCTGATCCCCGCGCTTGGTTCCCAAACGCGCGACAACGTTGAAGGCCCGGTAAAATTCCGGCCGGCAATCCGGATACCCTGAATAGTCGAGCGCGTTGGCGCCGATTACGACGCATTCCGCGCCGACCGCGTCGGCGAGAGAAACACCCAACGCCGTAAAAATCGTGTTGCGCCCCGGAACGTACGTCGATGGGACACCCCCGGTTCCAATTTTAGAAAGCGCTACATTCGGCAGACGTTTTCCTTTATTGATGAGCGAACTCGAGTTAAGCCATGGAAGCGTGATTTTAAGCGCGTGCAGGCGAGCGCCCGCCGCTTTCGCGATCCGGCGAGCCGAGCGCAGCTCTCGGTCGTGCCGTTGACCGTAGTGCACGGTCAAGGCTTCCAAGACGTATCCCTTGTTTTTCGCCCAATACAAACAGGTCGCCGAATCGATGCCTCCGGACAGGAGGACAACGGCTTTTTTCTTCTCTCGGCTCAAAACCCTCTCCCCGCGATTCCTGATTCAACATTTTCCGTCATCGTTGAACGCATTGCGTTTACAACCTGCGTGGCAACCGCTTCAGCCACGTTCTCTTCGCCGCATTGCTCCGGACGAAAGCGTGCTTCAAACAGAACTCGATTATTTGAAGCGTCCATGAGTATTGCGTTCGCCCGCGGAGAGCGGGAACGCATTTCACAGTCCACCGAACCGATCAATAAGACTTCGGCCTGCGTCATGCGGCGCAACTCCCGCATCGTCTGAGCCCCGATCGAATCTCCTTGGCGAACACCGAGCTGGCTTAACGTCGCTTCCAACTGACTCCCATAAACCACGCTAAAACGCAGGTTGAACAGCCGTTTCGCGATCTCATCAGAAATCGCCGATCCCTTACCCGAACGATCGGCAAAGGGCATCACGACGATGCGCCGGTACGAGGACAAACGAACACCTTCGGTCAGCCGGACACTTCCCGTCTCCGTCGTCGCACACGCACCGGCAAAAAGCAGCATAGAAAAAAGCGTCAACCGTCTCAT
>NVTF01000090.1 GCA_002401485.1 Elusimicrobiota bacterium
GAAGTTTTCGAAACACCGACCCGGCGGCGTCGTGCGACAAGAGACCGAGGAGTGTTGCGGCTGCTGCCGGCGGCTCCTTGGCGAGAAATTCGCCGACGGCTTCGGCGTAGCGGGCATCGTTCCAAAAGGGGGCGGCATGAAGATCGACATCTCTCATGTCTTGGGCCAATCGAGGGGCGGATTTACGTTTAGGGTTTAGAATTCGGCCCAAGCTCATGGGGCGTCCGAAGAATAAAGCGAGGCATAAGGGAATGCCCGCACCGAGGACGACGCATAACGCAATGACCGCCTTCCCGCGAAAATCATCGGTTCGTATGAGGCGTCGCCAGGTCGGGCGGATGTCGGCGCGGGTGACCAGCAGAACGTCCCCCCGGGCCGGGTCGAGGCCGATCGCGTCCGCGACCGCTGCGGTGACGGGAGTCAACGCCGCCTCGTCTACACTCTCGTCAACGAGCAAGGAAACCGTGAGAATAGTCCTCGATCGGTCCGGATTGCGAATCGGCGCCGCCGCCGCCGCGACCCGGGCAAGCACCTCCGCTTTGAGTGTGTGCGGAAGCGGATAACCGGGAAGCACGGGCGGCGTTTCATCGATGCGGTCTTGGATATCGTCCCACAGGACGGCGGCTTGTTCGCTCTTTTCCTTCATTTCGACAAAGCCTGATCCTGGAATAGTTTCGACGGCGGCTCGGACGAAAGCATGTGCGAGTCCGGGTCCCAGCATGGCATTGAGCAAGGTGTCGATTCTTTTTTCAAGGGTGCGTTCAAAGGCCGCCCGATCCCCCAGATCGCTGTCATCACCCCGCGGCATGGCTAACTGTCGACTTGCGAGCGGCCGTGAGGTGGCCATTGCGGATAAAAACGCTTCGGTCAAATCGCTGCGAGTGTCCCCCACCGGAGAGGTCGCCGGAGGCCATTGGCTGGCTCGAATCGTGGCGCCGGGTGCCCGGCGTGCGTCCCCGTGTCCCGTGACCCTTCGCGGTTTATCGGTACCGGGCGGTACCGGTTGGGGCAGTTCCGCCAGCGGCGCCGTTTGTTCTGTGGCCGCGATCGAAAGAATATTCGGAGCTTGAACGGCAAAGGCGCCAGTTGTGTCTCGCTGGACCCAATCGGGAAGACCGTCGGACGGCGCGGCAGTCTCTGCTGGAGCTTCAGTTTCAGCCGGCGCGGCAGTCTCTTCCGGGGCTGCGGCCTCTGCCGGAGCTTCAGTTTCAGCCGGCGCGGCAGTCTCTTCCGGGACTGCGGTCTCTTCCGGAGCTTCAGTCTCTACCGGCGCGGCGGCCTCTGCCGGATCTTCGGGCTCAGTCAGGTCTATGATTTCTACCGGAAATTCGGTCTCTTCTGGTGCGGCGTTTTCTGCCGGATCGGGTAATGGTGCTTCCGGCTCCGCCTCCGGCAGTGGGAGGTCCTCTAAGTCGGGGAGCAGGTCCTCCGTTGCTTCCTCTTCTGGAATAGGGGTTTCCTCCTCGACAAAATAGCCGGGGAGGTCCTGCGCGCCGGCTGTTGGGACCGCCGAAATCAATAGGGCCAGTAGGAAATGCATGACCACTCGAAAGTGTAAGGAGGTTGTGTTTCAAATACAAGACGATCCAAGAGAAAGGTAAATAGTGGGTAAAGAGGGTGGCAACAATATAGGTCCTTTAGGTAATACTCAAATAGGCCAACTGGGACTTGGCGATTTAAGCCTTTCGGCTAAACTGAGCATAGGACCTAAGGGCAGAAGGGAGCGCCAAAGGGTCCATAAAGGAATGCCCATGAAAAAAGCGATCGCGATTCTTGCAGCTCTCAGCCTGAATGCCCAGGCTGTTCTAGCGATAGCCGTCGCCGCCCCGGGACTCTCCCCCGCCCTGCTCAAAAATTTTAACCAGCCTCAGATCGAGCTGATTGCCGCCTCCAGCCGCTCCTTGGGGCTCACGGCCACCAACGATGGAAGCTCCTTTGTCGCCTCTGGCAGGGCGGTTGCGGCCAAAACGACCAAACGCCTGTTAACCTTCTTATCGAAGCTTCCGCCCAAGGACCCGGAACTCGGCATGGCGTTGGCGATGAAGAGTTATCTCGCTCCGCGGATGCCGGCCGCAAAGCTTGAGAACAACCGCTTTCTGATCCGGGACAAGAACGGAAAATTAATCCTCACCGAGATGGGAAAACAGGCCTTGCTTGATATTTTGACGGCGACCGACGGCGAAGCGCTTGAGCCCCCTCCCACTCTTCAGTTAAAAAGCGGCCCGTTTAAGATGTGCCCGCAGAATGCAGATGGCGAACCTCAGATGTGCATGATCGAAGACGACAAGATCGGGGGTCTCTTCAACGCCCGGAAGGCTGCTGAGCGCCAGGTTGCTCAGGGATCGTTAGCGGCGAAGGCTCCTGACGCGGCTTTTGACGGCCGCACCCACGAATTGGGCTACTTCAATTGGGATGAAATCGGAAAATCCGCTGAGACGCCGGGCGGCCTCAAAAGCATGACCGGAGCCGGAGGCGAACTTAACGGCTACAAGTATGATGAAGAGACCGGCATGGTGCGCGTCATCATCGCGGCAAAACGTGCGGTCAAAGAGGATCACTTCTCCACCTCATCGGCTGTGAAAAACGAGGCGCAGATTTATGAAGCGTCGATGCTCGATTACAAGATGCTGCACGGCTACGGGGCAAAAATTGTGCGGGCCATCGACAATCTAATCACGATTGATCTTCCCCTCCCCCAGGCTGTGATGTTGGGTAAAAGGCTTCAAGAGGAAGAGGGTGTGATGAGTCGTCCCGCCCGCATTTATAAATCCGCGGCACGGTCCGCAAAGGACGCGCGAGAGGCGATTAAGTCTTCGGGCGTCATGTCCTACCTTGCGCCCTTTCTCCCGCTTCCCGCGCCGGCGGCAAAGACCCCGACGCGCCGCTCGGTGAGGCCGCAGCTTGTTGAAACCCGCCTCTCGGTGGACGCGGACGGACTAAATGATCGGGGCATGACGGGCAGCGGGGCTGTATTTGGAATCATCGATTCCGGGCTCGACATTGACCATCCTGATTTCAAAGACGCGAAGGGCCGAAGCCGTGTGGTGGCCTACATGGATTTCACCGGCGAAGGAACCAAGGACGTCGTGGGTCACGGAACCCACGTTGCGGGAACCATCGGCGGCAACGGTGCGGCCTCCGACGGAAAAATCAAAGGCATCGCTCCTGACGCTCAATTTAAAATCGCCAAGGTGTTTGGCGACGAAGGCGAAACCGATGAGAGTGTGATCCTCGCGGCCATGAAGTGGATGGCGTCGCAAAAGGGCGGTAAAAAGGCCGACATCATCAACATGAGTCTCGGCGGTCCCGGTACTCCGAACTTAGACCCGCTGGGCTCGATGGTCAATACCTTGATCGTGAAGGACAACATCCTCGTGGTTGCCGCCGCGGGCAATGAAGGCCCGTGGGCCAGCACGGTGGGATCGCCCGGCAACGCGCGCTACGTGTTGACTGTCGGCGGTGTCACCAAAAACGGCGAAACCCCGTTTTTCTCATCACGCGGCCCGATCATCGGCCCCGACGGCAGGGAACTCTATTTGAAGCCCGACATCGTGGCGGTATCGGGGGATGTTAATCTTTCCGCGATTGAACCGCAAACGATCATGGTGGATAATTCGGCTGCAGTCAATAATTCCGGAGCGTTGGCTTCGGCGGGCGGGAATTCATCGGTCGGGATCTGCGTGTACGCTCCGGACGGCGTTCTTGCCCCCCGCTCAAGCGACGATCCCGATACTGATTGTGCCTACAGCGATAATAAGTTGTACCGCTTGATGTCGGGCACCTCGATGGCGGCCCCGCAGGTCGCCGGCGGCGCCGGTGCCTTGGTCGGATATTTGAAGCAGCAGGGCGCCGATTATGACGCCTTCCATGTCCGCGCCGCGTTGATGGAGACGGCGAAGGATCTCGGTAAGGGAAGGGAAGACCAAGGGGCGGGCCTCCTGCAAGGCGGCAGCGTGGCCGCGTCGGTGATCGATCGTGTGAAGCGCGGCATCCCGATCGGAAACATCGCGTTCGCCTTGTCGATGCGCTTGACCAGCAAGGATGTTGAGAAGCTCAAGGATCAGCACCGCTACGAAATGACCGAGATCGGCCTGCTCGATACCCACACAGGCCGGCTGCTCAATAACGAGATCGACCTCATCCGCGCGCTCCAGGAGATTCGCTCCACCTCCCCGATTTTGATGGTGGAACGGCCGACGAATATTCAGCCGATTCAAATGGCTCAGCCGGCGAAGGAGATGCTCGCTCCACCCGATGGATCCACTCTCTTCGGTTAGCAGGTTTTCCGAATGACACTCTTGAAGCCCCGACCGGTGTCGGGGCTTCGGTTTTTAAAATTAAAGTGGTAATTAGAAGGGATGCCTTACCCTTAACTCTTCGAATTGAATGCAATCAAATCATCAATTCGGAATGTGCTTCGCGTTCCATCCGTATGCTGGAACTCCAAGGTTAAGTCTATGGGGCCATCGTCGTATTGAAGATTTCTGGAGACTCCCCGACTGCGTAAAAAATCTCCCAGCAAAACAATTCCATCGGCACCGACAGCGTGTGTTTTTGTTGCTGCCTCCTGATACGGTTCATAACGGGTAAATTTGACGTGGTAGCCCAAGGACTCATCGAATCTCCGGGTTGGAACGGGCTTTTGTCTTTTGGTTACTGCCTCAACGTGTACGTGGGTAATGTTATTGTCCGCATCCACGATTTTCATCTGGACGTTGGCGGCGCTGATTGTATGATGTTGAGAAATTCCATACAAACCGGGGAAGCTCCCTCCGTCCCATGTGTATTCATAACTGATGTCTGCAACAACGCCCGATGGGGTTATGAGCCGCTTAACAAAGGTCCTGGGCTCATTTTTTCTTTGGGCCAATCGGGTTTGAACGCCCACGGTTGCCGTCTTGAGCTCAGCGGTTTGAGCAGTTATCGCCTTCGTCGCCAAGCCGTCGTGGGACCACCCGATCGACGATAATCCAACGAGGATGATCGAAGCAGCAGCAAAATTTTTATTTACCATTTTTCCCCTTATTTATTCGGCACGCGCAGGCCGCGCGTCTCCATAGGGTACTTAGATTTTGAAGGGGCTTGAAGGAGTAAAGGTCCTAGAGATGAAGGCCCTTTCTGCCTAAATATAAAACTTACGGTCGTTCGCCGCGCAGCAAACGAATGGCGTCTTTTTTCTTGCAGGCTTTGACGGAGCAGCGTTTTCCCCAAGCGCGTGAGGACACGATTTCCGGAAGTTTTACGAGGGCGTTGTAATCCGCGATGGCTTCCCGGCGCTTGCCAAGCAGGTCGCGGACAACGCCGCGGTAGAGGGTCAGCAGCGCTTTGTATTCCGACGGGTCTTTTTCGAGCGGCAGGCTTTCGTTGAGCCAGGCATCGGCCGCCTGCAGGTAATTGCGATCCAGGCAGTCCGGCCCGAATTGGCCGCAGATCGTTCCCAACTGCTTGGAGGCTAATAAATGAGGCTCGGCCTGATGGCGGTCGAAGATCGCACGCATGGCGGTGCGGGACTCCGCGGGCGTTTCGCTGCGGTGCAGCAGCGCGGCGTGCATAAATCCGTAGTAGGGGCTCTCCGGAAACTTGATGTGAAGATCATTTACGACATCGTAGGCTTGGGTGTAATCGTGTTCGTTGACCATGAAAATGGTCAGCAGAAATGCAGCGGCCTGGTTGTTTGCAAACCGGCCTTTTGAAATCGAGCTGCGAATGCGGCGAATCCCGCGCGCGGCATTTCCGGTTCCCCGAAACAGGAGTTTCGCTCCGAATTTTAAAATGCCGGGAAGCACCGCCACCTGGTAATCGAAAATGCCAAGCCCCATCAACGCGTCATCGTATTGCGGGTTTATCTTGACGCACTTTCGGAGATACTTCATCGCCTTTTTTCCGTCCCGGTAGGCGCCGAAAAATTTCCCGTTGGTGAGCTTCATTTGACCGCGCAGGCCCAGCACCATGCCGGCGGTGAACAGGCCGTCGGTCTTGGCAACCTTGTCCTTGGAACGGATCAATGGTTTTGCCGCGTCAACGGTGGCATCGACGTAATCGTCGAAGCGATCGAGAAAATCCGTGTCTGGACGCAATTGTTCACTTTCAGTTGTGTAGCGCCACCATGCAGCCCCCGCTAAGAATAAATGTCCGAAGGGGTTGGCGGGATATTGCCGGCGAAAGGAGAGAGCGCTTTCCTGGGTTTTGTCGTAGTCGAGATTGTAGAGGTGGATGAGCCCCGCCTTTAAATTCGGGTGGTTGGTCGCCTGTTCCATCGCTCCGCCCGCCATAGCGGGAGTCCCCGAAACGAGGAGGGCGAAGGCCAATAAGCTCCTCATCCAATTTCCTCGATCGCATGCCGCGCGTGATCCCGGACTTCATCGGTGATGGCGGTGTCAGCGAGTTCTTCATAGGTGAACCAGCGCAGTTGTTCCAGTTCCGCCTCGGCCGGGTTTAACCGTCCGCCGGTAGGTCGGCAGAAATAAATCAAGTCGATGTGCTGGTGAAAGCCTTTCGGGTCGGGGATGTCTTCGAGCTGCACAATACGGGGGCGTTCGAGCGCGGTCACCCCCGCCGAGGGTCCAAAGGGCGCTTGCACCTCCGGTACAATTTCGACGTCCAGTCCGGTTTCTTCTTTGATTTCACGGACCACCGCCGCGTCGGGAGTTTCCCCCGGGTCGATATGTCCCCCGGGCGGCAGCCACATTTGGAGTTTCTTGTGAAACAGAAGCAGTGTCCGGTCGCCATCCACGACAAATCCGGTTGCGGTGAATTGTCTTTCTACGGCCATGACCACAGCCATTATGCGTTGGCCTCGGACCGTCCGGCCTTAAGACTGCGCCGTTTGCGCGATTTCGTTTTGTGCTTTTTCCAATATTTTCGTATCGCGTCCCAGGCTTCCTCGGCCGTCTCGACAAATTGGATGAGATTGATGTCCTTAGGCGAAATAACGCCCGAATGTGCGAGCGCCTGAAAGTTAATCACCTTGGTCCAAAACTCACGCCCAAAAAGCAGAATCGGGAATTTATGTTTTTTCCCGGTCTGCACAAGCGTGAGGGTCTCGAACAATTCATCGAGAGTGCCGAATCCTCCCGGAAACGCCACCATCGCACGTGCACGCATGAGGAAATGCATTTTACGGATTGCGAAGTAATGAAACTGGAAAGACAGTTCGGGAGTTATGTAGGGATTGGGGAATTGTTCAAAAGGCAGCGTGATGTTGAGGCCGATGCTTTTGCCATCCGCCTCCCAGGCCCCCCGGTTTGCGGCTTCCATGATGCCCGGGCCGCCGCCGGTCACAATGACAAAATCGCGCTTCTTGTCCCGCTGCGAGGCTTTGGAGACGATGCGCGCGAACTTCCGTGCTTCATCGTAATAACGCGATTGGTTGACCTGGCTCTTCGCGCGCGAGACCGCTTGTTTGAGCGTGGACCGCCGGGGGTGCTTCTTGAGCGCACGCTCCGCATCCCGGAGGAGCTTCTTTGCGACTTCCGGGGGTTTTGTGCGGGCACTGCCGAAGGCGACTATCGTCGAGCGAACGTCCAGTTCGGTCAGCTTCATTTCAGGCTTGAGCAGTTCGAGCTGGATTCGAACAGGGCGCAGTTCTTCCAGGTCCATGAACTCGCGGTCGCGGTACGCCTTACGGTAGTTCGGAGCCTCGATGATGTCCTTGATCATCTTTCGATGTTGGCTGGCGGTGATGTATTTGGGGCGCATGGTATCTCCTAAAGGGTTCCGTTTTTCCAGTGCAGCAGCCAGAGGCTCAACTGCGGCACGTAGGTCACAAACATAAGAACCACCACATGGATCAACCAAAAGATGAAGGAGGCTTTATAGAGCTTCACCAAGGGTTGTTCGAAGCGGCGGTTTGAGAGGAATAAATTGAGTCCGAGCGGCGGCGTCATGTATCCGATTTCCAGGTTGACCAGGAAAATGATGCCGAGATGAATCGGGTCGATGCCGTATTGAGCGGCGATCGGAATGATGATCGGGACGACGATAATGATCGCCGAAAAGATCTCGACCATGTTGATCACCAACAACAGGATATTCAGAACGATCAGGAAGATTACTTTTGACTGCACGTAAACGTTCAGCCATTCAAACAGCCGGTCCGGAATCTCCGCGTCGATCATGTAGTTGGTGAGGCCTAAAGCGCAGCCGAGCACGATGAGAATTGAACCCACGAGCACCATGCTGTCGGTAATGATTTTGGCCAACGCCGTGAACTTGATATCCCGGTAAATGAAGACTTCCACGATGAGTACGTAAAACGCCATGACGGCGGCGGCGTCGGTCGCGGTGAAGACCCCTCCGTAAATGCCCCCGATGATGACAAACGGCAGGGGTACTTCCCAGATCGCCTCGCGTACGGCCGCGAGCACATCGCGCAGCACAAAGGGGGTTTCTTTGACCCCGGTCCGTTTGCCGATAATCATGGCGTAGACGCAGAGAGCCCCGATCAGGATGATGCCCGGAAACGCGCCTGCAACGAAGAGATCATCGATGGAAACCTTGGCGACGAGTCCGTAAAGAATGATCGGCAGCGAGGGCGGAAAGAGCAGGCCGAGGCTTCCTGTGCAGGTCATCAACCCGAGCGAAAATTTCTCGGGGTAGCCTTGTTCGCGCAGCATGGGGTAGATCAGACCGCCGAGAGCGATGATTGTGACGCCGGAGGCGCCCGTAAAGGCCGTGAACAACGCACAGCTGAAAAGTGCGACCACCGCGAGACCGCCGGGCATCCAGCCGAACAAGGCGCGCGCCAAGGCGAGCAGGCGTTTGGGCGCGTTGGATTCGGCGAGCATAAATCCCGCGAAGGTGAAAAGTGGAATAGCGATGAGCGCCGGCAGGCTGGCCAGGCGGTAGGTTTCGATGATGACGGCGGCTAGGTTGATTCCGTCCCAGTGGAAAAACAGCAAGGCGAGTCCGCCTAGTAGGGCAAACACGGGCGTGCCGATGGCGGCGAGGATCAGCGTTCCAAGGGTGACAAGAATCGCGATCACGATTTACCGTCTATTTTTTCCGGATCCGCGGCGGGCGCCATTCCAAGCAGCGCGGCCGCGGCTTGTACGGCTTTGACCGTATAGTGAAATGCCAGCAGCGCAAATCCAGCCGGTAGAATGACTTGGAATATCCAGGCGGGCGCGTGCCAACTGCCTATGGAAAAAAGAATGGAGGCGGATTCACGCTCCATTTCGATGAAGGTCCACGAGGCGTGGGTCAGAACAACGCAAACGCCCGCGGTGAATGCAGCTACGATGAGGTCCACAAGGGAGCGAACCTTGCCGTGGAAGAGCCGCGTCATCGCGTCCATGGCGAACTGTTTATTTTCGTGGGCGGCGACGGACGCCCCGATAAAGCCGACCCATAACACCAGGTGCTTCAGAAAGCTGTCCGCCCACAAAATTCCGGAATGAAAAACGCCGCGCAGCACCACTTGGAGGAAGGCGAGGCAGACCATTATGACCACAAACCCAACCAGGATTAATTTCTCAATCTCAGCGATGCGTTTGTCGAGGTTCTTAAGGGCGTTCACTTCTTGGCGGTTTTACGGAACGCGGCGAGGGCCTTTTCTATTCGGTCGAGTAATTCCTTTGTGTAGAGCCGGCCAATGAGAGTTTTGCGGGCTTTCTTCCCCGCATTGATGAAGACCATCTTCTCCTTTGCCGATGGCGGGGTTGTCCAAATCAGTCCCCCCTTCTTGAGCGTCGCAATCGCGTTTTCGTTCTCGCGCCGCGTCTTTTCGTTGAGGGTGTGCAGGTGTTTGTCCGCCAGTTTTTTCAGCAGGGTTTGCTCTTGGGGTTTTAGCTTGTTGAAGGATTTTTTGGAGATGAGAACGGCGCCCGTTGCATTCGCGAGCGGCACCGAATAGAAATACTTGGTCTTTTCATGCCATTGCAGGGCGATTGCGTAGAGGGGCGCAGAATACACCGCGTTGATGAGTCCCGTTTGCAGGGAAGAATTCACGTCGACGATGGAGAGCGGAATGGGGTGAACGCCGATCGCACCGAAGGCCGACTCCGCGATCGGGTCTCCCTCCCACACCCAAATCTTGAGTTTCTTCATGTCTTCCGCTTTTTTCACGGGGTGGTTTGAAAAAACGTGCACAAAGCCCACCTCGGTCCACCCTAAATGCACGTAGCCCTTTTTATCAAACGCTGTTTCAAAGTCTTTTGCGAACTTCTTGTAGATGTGGTCGACTTCCGCGTGATTTCTAAATAGCCACGGCGCATCGAGCACGCGCACCATGGGCGCGATTTCCCCCAGGCCGACGCCGGTAAAGCCGCCGGCATGGAGCTGACCGACCCGGATTTTGCGGACCATGTCTTTTTCGTCGCCTTGGCGACCGCCCGCGTAAAACTTGAACTTCACCCTGCCGCCGGTGGCGGCCTGCATCTCTTTATCGATGAGCCGCATGACCTTCATGGCGTCGGTCCCATCGGGAGCGAGGGTCGCGAATTTAATACGCAGGGCGTGGGCGGGATTGGCTAGAAAAAGAACGGCCACCGCGATTACGGCGAGTTTAGAGTAGGTCATCGATCTGCTCCATGAGACGTTTGGCTTTGAGTTTCGCGACTTCATTGGCGAGGCGCATTTCCACGAGTGCGTCGGGGTCCGCCCCGACAATTTCATCATGGAGTTTCCGGAAGAGATCCTCATCCATGACGGTCACCGTGTAGTACTGCATGTAGAGCAGCTTCGCGGGAAGGAATTTCCCGTCGGAGTAGGCAAGGGCGCGTTTGAAGTGTTCCTGACCCTTTTTTGGATCGCCGCCGGCGATCACTGGGCGGGCGGAGTTGAGCACGCCGAAAAAGACATCGGCTCCCCCGTATTGAAACCCTGGATCCAGTTCGAGAACCCGCAGCATCATCTTTTCCGCCCTCGGAATCGCGGCAAGGGCTTCCGGGTTGCTCAGATCCAAATTCGCCCAACCGGCCAACGCACTGGCCGTCCAATAGAGGCCGGCCACATCCCGTTTTCCGGTCTTGGCCAGCCATGCCGTAAAATCGTCTCCGGGGCGGAGCAGGCGTTTTCCAAATCCCGCGGCACGTTGGTAGAGTTTTGCCGCGCGGTCGGGAAACTCGTCCTCAATAAAGAGAAACGAATACCCCGTATATCCCTCAGCCAGAGCGGCGAGCAGGCGGCGGTTTTTAGGGTCGTTTCGCAGCAGGACTTCGAGCAGCTTCAATTGGGAGGGCATAGCTTGGGCGCCAAGCACCGGATCGGGCTCTTCATAGAAGGCCGGGATTCCGTGTGTGATTAACGGCGCAGCGGTTCTTACCATGATCGAACGCACACTGCACCCGGAGGCTAAAACAGCTCCGATTAAAACGCCCATTCGTAATGGGTACGCCAAACGTCCTAGGATCATTTCACCCTATTGTAAAAAATCCTTTGCCTAGTTGCAAAACAACTTAATTCGAGGGCTTTGGCGCGTCGTCGTCGGGTTTAACAAATTCCAGACCCTTGACTGGTTATGGAGCCCCTCTTACACTGAGAAAGCCTGATGGGTAATGTCGATTCAGGAAAAATCGAGCGCGTCTTGCTCGTGTATCCTGCGTTTTCCGAGTTTAACTACTGGAACGCTCGCGATCTCTATGGCATTCTCGGCAAAAAACACTCAATAGTCCCCCTCGGTCTGATTACCATGGCGTCGCACCTTCCCAAAGAGTGGGAGTTGAGCTTCGTGGATCTCAATTGCCGGCCGCTGTCGGACGCAGAAATTGAAGCCTGTGATCTCGTGATGACCGGCGGGATGATTTCTCAGCAGCCGGAGACGCTGTCGGTCATCAAACGGGTCAAGGCACTGGGCAAAACGGTTGTGGTGGGAGGGCCCGATGCCACCTCCCAGCCGGAGGTTTATGCGTGTGCCGATTTTCTCGTTTTGGACGAGGCGGAAAATACGATTCATCCGTTTTTGGAGGCGATCCAGCGCGGTGAAACTTCGGGAATCTTCCAATGCCCGGAGCCGAAACCGGATGTCACCAAAATTCCTATTCCGCGGTTTGATCTTGTGCCCCTGGAGGATTACCTGTATCCGGCGGTGCAGTATTCCCGCGGGTGTCCCTACAACTGCGAGTTTTGCGACATCATCGAATTGTACGGGCGGGTCCCGCGCGTAAAAACCCCCGACCAGCTTATGGCGGAATTAACTGTTTTGTACGAGCAGGGACATCGGGGCGGCGTCGAACTGGTCGACGATAATTTCATCGGCAACAAGAGAGAAGTGAAACCGATGCTCCGCCGTTTAATCCAATGGCAGGAAGAACACGATTGGCCCTTTTATTTCGGAACCGAAGCGACCATCACTCTGGCTCAGGATGCGGAGTTGTTGTCGTTGATGAAGAAAGCGCAATTCAAGCGGATTTTTATTGGGATCGAAACTCCGGATCCTGATTTATTAAGGACGACTCAGAAAAAACAGAACACGCTCCGCCCGATTGTTGAAGATGTTCGACGCATCGTTGATCACGGCATGCTTGTCTCCGCAGGGTTGATTCTGGGTTTTGACGGCGAAAAAACGGGAGCCGCCAATGCGATTGTTGATTTAGTCGAAGAGACCGATATTCTTCCGGCGATGTTCGGCCTGCTTTGTGCCGCCCCCGGAACCCAATTACAGCGGCGGCTGCTGAAGGAAGGCCGCCTCTTTCAGACGGATGGCGGACGCACCACGTTGGAAGGCGAAGTCGATCAAATGACCGGAGGTCTCGATTATATCCCGCAGCGTCCTCGTGTTGAGATTCTCCGGGAGTATCGCGACGCCTTGGAGGCGCTCTATTTCCCTCGTAATTATTTCGGTCGTTTACGGCGGTTATTAACCTATTACGATCCCGGGCTGCGGTATCGAAGTACTCTCTCCGCTCTTCCCGGTCAGGTGAAGGGGTTGGTTCGGTTGCTTTTTTGGATCGGGCCGCGTTGGGATCTCTGGGGCGAGTTTCTTCATGCCGCGGTTACCGGGTCTCGGTATGGAATGTCCTCGCTCAATCTCGCTGTCATGTATGCCGCCGCCTTTTTGCATTTTGAGCGCCAAACCAAATATGTCGTGGAGCATTGCAACGATCAGATCGGTGAGGTTGAACGTGAGGGTGAAGAGGCCTACAACCGAAAACGGACGATCCACGCGCAAGCTGCGGTGCACGCGGGATCGTGATCGATGAACCGGTCGTTATGGCGACCGACTACATCTTAAGTGTTTCCTTGATTGTGATGGGATATCGATTGCCGCCTTCTCTCTGGCGGCTTCTTTTTTTCATGGCGGCGTTTGCCGCCGCGGTCGGCGGAACGCGGCACGGATTTCATTCTTCGTTGCCGGCCCTGCCCCTTGAAGTTTGCTGGAGAGTCGCCTTGGCGGCATTTGCGTTTTCCGGATGGGCCTTGGTAAACGCCTTAGAACCGCCCGTGGGTCGCTGGCTGATGCATGGGAAACTCGTTTTGGCGGTGCTTGCCGCCTTGATCTGGGGCAGTTTTAACGGGGGGCTGGCCAATTACGCGTTGGATGTCGGGGTCGCCACAGCCCTTGTTTTGAGTCGCCCCCCGCTCTCCCGGTGGTTTCTGGTCGGGACGGTCATTACGGCGTTGGGGGCGTCGTTATTTGTATTTCGAATTGGAATCGGCGATTTTCCGGTCGCGAGTCTTTTTCATTTGGTCGAAATTTCCGGATTCTACTGCTGGTATCGTTCGATCCATCAAGGGGAGTTAGTCCCTTGACACCGAGAATCCGGGAGGGTATACGAAGATGATGAAGCATTTCCCGGACAAACGCCCGGTGAAGGCGCTCTTGGTTGTTCCCGCGTTTTTGCAGCATAGTTTTTACAACGCGCGAACCGCCTGTCGGATCATGGGTGCCAAATACACAACCATGCCGTTGGGGTTGATGACGGTGGCGGCGCTGCTCCCGGCGGAGTGGGACATGCGTCTCATCGATATGAACGCCTACGAACTCGATGAAGACCTTATTGATTGGGCGGATATTGTGTTGACGGGCGGCATGATCACCCAGCAGGGCGAAACACGGCGGATCATCGATTTGGCGCATGCGCACGATACCTTGGTTGCCGTGGGCGGTCCTGATCCGACCAATCAACCCGAACTGTACGAGCGCGCGGATTTTCTTGTGTTGGATGAAGGCGAGTTTACGATCGGACCCTTCGTAGAGGCCTTAAAGGCGGGAGAAACAAAGGGAACGTTTCGAGCGCGCGGCGAACGACCGAATCTTGAAGAGGTTCCCCCCGCGCGTTTCGATCTCATTAATCCCAAAGATTATTTGTATGCCGCCATCCAGTATTCGCGCGGTTGTCCTTTCTCATGCGAGTTTTGCGATATCATCGAATTGTACGGCCAGATCCCCCGCAACAAAACTCCCGAACAGTTCTGCAGCGAACTCGAGATTCTCTACAAGGCAGGCCACCGCGGTCACGTTGGCATCGTCGACGACAATTTGATCGGCAACAAGGCCGAACTGAAGCGCATGCTGCGTCATCTCATCAAATGGTCGGATGGTTTCGGGTGGCCCTTTTATTTTTCAACCCAATTGACCTTGACGGTTGCGCACGATGACGAGCTGTTGGAATTACTGGCGGAATGCGACTTCCGGACCTTCTACATCGGCATCGAGACTCCCGATCCGGATGTGCTCGCCGTCACGAACAAGCGGCACAACGTTTTGAAGCCGATTCTTGATAGCGTGAAGAAAATTAATCAAGCGGGCATGCTGGTTCATTCCGGCTTCTTATTCGGGTTTGACAATGAGAAAGCCAACGTGAAAGACGCTTTTAAGGCGTGCATTGAAGAGGCCGGGATTGTGATCGCCGGCTGCGGCCTATTGGTAGCGCTCCCGGAAACTCAATTGGAAAGGCGGCTGCGCAAGGAAGGACGTTTGCTGGTTCGCGATTCCGAGGAGGCCGGGTTTGGAAAGGGACGACGTTACGATCAAATCACGCAAGGTCTGAATTATGTGCCGCATCGATCGCGCTTGCAGACCCTGAAGGATTTCAGGGAGCTAAGACAGTATTTATTTGAGCCGGAGCCTTATTTCCGAAGGGTGCGAACCTTCATTAAAAACATGCGGCCGCATAAACCCAAACATCTCCCCCCGCTGAAAAGTCTGCCCGGTTTTGCGTGGTCGATTGCTTACGGCTTTCTGCTTGTGCTCGGCATTCCGGGCATGTGGTGGGAGTGCATAAAAACGATTGCCTACGGAGCCACGAAAGGAATTTCGGGCATGGTCGCGGCGGTATCGATGGCGGTTTATTATCTGCATCTCGGGCCGCAGACCCAATTTGTGATCAACGACCTTGATGACAATATTCGAGATCTGGAGCTGTACGGTGAGGAAGAATACAACCGACGCCGTCATTTGCGGCTCGCAGAACCGCCGCGGGAGACGGCTGCCGTCGAGTGATGCCCGTCCTTAAAACGGCGGCAGCCCGAGCAGGTGTGCGCCAAGAGAAAACAGCGCAAGGTCGGTGACGACGTGGCTGATCCAGGAAGGCCAAAGCGTTTTTTCATCCCGCACCAAGACGCACCAAATGCCTCCCGCGAGACTCACGCCGGTGGCGAAGAGAACGGCGACCGGAATTCCCAGGGTTTTCCCATAGAGCACGCCATGGTGGATGCTAAAAACAACGGACCCGACGGCCATAGCCGTTATGGGTTTGCAGACGCGCTGAAGCCGAGTGTAAACAAAGCCGCGCCAATAGATTTCCTCCACCCCCGAATGGGCGAGACTCATCAACAGCGCCCAAACCCAATAAAATTTGAGACTTCCCCATGCGGTGATCGCGGCGCGAATATTTTCCCGTTCGGGAATCAGAAGCGCTGCGAAGAAAAGGGAGTACATGCTCACAAGCACAATGGAAAAGAAGATTCCGATGGCAAATCCTTTCCTCCACGTGTGCGCACGCGTGAGACCCTCCATGGAGATCAACTCTCTTGGAGAGACTTTGTCGATGCCCAGCACCCAGCATGCGGGCCACAGGACAATGAACAATTTCGAAACCGCAAAGACGGTTTTCGCCACGGTGCCGGGAGAGGCCAGGGTGTAGGCGCACACGGCACCGAGCCCAGGGACGACGAGTGCCGGAATCAACGCCGTAAAATCACGCATAGGGTCACCGTATCAGGAAACCCCCATTGGGGCAACGGGCGCTCATGAAACGGGAATGGGTGTGGCTTTCGTTGGGAGGGGTCGCCACGGGGGCCGCCTATCTTCCTTTTGACCTGGGAATCCTTCTTTGGATCGCCTTTGTTCCGCTCTTGTTGTCGATTCGAGGAAAATCCTTGGGCGCATCCTTTCTGAGGGGTTGGTGGTTTGGCGTCGTTGCCTGGGCTGTGGCAATTCATTGGTTCGCCGCGCTCATTGCCGAGTACAGCATCGGATCGTCGGGCCTTCGGATCCTGTTTTTTGGAGTCTTCGTCGCATATCTTGGCACGATGGTCGCGCTGCTGGCAGTTCTGCTCCGGGCGGCGGCCTCTTCCCTACAGCGTCGATATTTTATGTCGGACGAAACGGCGCTGACTTTCGTCGCTGTCCCGGTCGCGATTGCGGTGGATGGATTTTTCCCGCAAGCCTTCCCGTCACCGGTTGCGATGACGCAAGCCTTTCACCTTCCGTTTGTTCAAATCATCGATCTTCTAGGATCGGCGGGCCTAACGGGATTTGTCGCTCTGGTGAATGTTTGCACGGTTGTGGTTCTCACGACATGGAAATCGAACCCCGCGTTTGTGAAACGGACGGCGATTTTTACGCTTTTTGTTTTTAGTTGTTTCGAGGCTTATGGATTGCTGCGGATGCATTCGATTGACGGCCTTTTAGAGGGTGCGCGGGCTCGAGGATCTGAGATGGTTGTTGCCGTCCCTCAGGCCTCAATCCCATTCTCCCGACGAAGATCGGGACAATTCGTGGAGGAGAATATCGCGGTGTACCGCAACCTGACGCGCATGGCGATCAGCCAAGGCGCGGACCTCATCGTTTGGCCGCAAAACACGTACGAGCGCCGATTCAAAATCGATGG
>NVTF01000091.1 GCA_002401485.1 Elusimicrobiota bacterium
GCAGCACGGCAGCGGCCGCGGCGAGCACGCCGAAGGGGACAAGGTCTTTACGATTCATGCGGCCGCGCGACCACGAGAAATTCGCGAGCCAAAAACCGGTCGAGCGGCCAATGCAACAGCAGCCCGAAATACAATGCGCGCTTCCACCCGGGCGCGGCCTTAATCGGAAAGTCGTCGGGGCGATTCTCCCCGTACAAGGCGGGGATCAGTAATTTCGCGTTGGGAACGCAGTGCACCTCGGCGCTCCAATTGATGCCGGCGAAGAACCGTTTCAAATGCCAATACGTATGTTCGTTCACATGAAGGTCCGCATCCTCATCGGTGCGCGGGGGCCTGGGCTCAGCCATTGCAAACCCAAGCGCGCGCACGCCCCGCCAGCATTTCATGCGGGCCGCATAGGTCAACGCCTTAAAATAAAATCGATTCACGCAGGTATGAATCACGGCCAACCCGCCCGGCCGCAGGACGCGTTTTATTTCGTCGAAGCATTCTTCACCTTCCCAATCATGGAGGTGATCGATCACGCCGATGAGAAACACGCGGTCGAAGGAAGCATCCGCAAAGGGAAGTTTTTTAGCGTCGCAGCGCAGCACCGGGCAACCCGAAACCTCGGCGGCGACATCGAGCGCGGCCTCGGCATAATCCGTTCCGATGGCGTCGGCCCCAATTTCACGCGCCCGGTAGAGAAGTTCTCCCCGCCCGCAGCCGATGTCGAGCACCCGCATGCCTTTCTCCACCCCCGCGGCGAGAAACGATCCTTGCCCCGCCGGCTTAAGCACCTTCGGACCGTAGCGCTCGAAGAATTCAATGCCGCCGCAGGAATTTAGAAAATACTCTTTCGAGTAAAGCGTGGAAGCAACCGGCTTCTCAGCGCTCATCGCGGGTGAGATCGCTCAGACGCTGGCGGCGCCGCACGAGTTTCGCTTTCGCCGCATCGATCAAAACCTCGGCCGGACGCGGGCGGCTGTTGTAAGTGGAACTCATCGAAAATCCGTACGCCCCCGCCTCGCCGATGGCCAGCAAATCACCCGGCCGCGGCAGCGGCATCATCAGCCCTTTCACAAAACGATCCGCGGTTTCACACACCGGACCGACCAAATCGAAACGTTCTTTTTTCCCACGCCGCGGCGTCACCGAGGTGATGGTATGTTCGGCGTCATACAAAGCGGGCCGCAGTAAATCGTTCATGCCCGCATCCACAACAACAAAACGACGCGACGAAGTTTTTTTGCGGTACAGGGTTTCGGTCACCAACACACCGGCGGGACCGACCAGCCAGCGCCCCGGCTCCAGCAGTAAGGTCAGCGGGCGATTCTCGAGCCGTTTACGGATCGTTGCGGCAAATCGATCCACCGCCATTTTTTTCCCGGAGGCATACGGGATGCCTATGCCGCCGCCCACATCCACATAACGAAAGCGCGCCCCTTTTTTCGACAAGCGGTCCACGATGCGCAGAAGATGGTCGAGGGCTTTGCCGTACGGCGCGGGGTCAACAATCTGTGAGCCGAGATGGCATTGGATGCCAATGGGCTCCAGCCATTTTGAGCGCAATGCGCGCTCATACAGCGCCGCCGCTTCCGCCGACTCCACGCCGAATTTATTTTCGCTCATGCCGGTGGTGATGTGATGGTGCGTGTCGGCCTTCACATCGGGGTTGACGCGAATCGAAAACGGCGCGCGCACGTTAAGACGCCGCGCGACGGTTTCGAGCGCCGTCAGTTCTTCGCCCGACTCGACGTGAAACGCGAGAATTTTACGTTTGAGCGCCGCCCGCATTTCTTCCTGGGTTTTTCCGACCCCGGAAAATACAATACGCTCGGGCTTAAATCCCGCCGCCAATGCGCGGTCGAGTTCGCCGCCAGATACGATGTCAGCGCCCGCGCCCAAGCCGGACAACACACGGCCCAAAGCCTTGTTCGAATTCGCCTTGAGGGCGTAGCAAATCAGAGAATCGCTGCGGTTGATCGCGCGTATGAGGCGCGCGTAGCGCGTTCGAACGGTTTTTGCCGAATAAACATAGAGCGGCGTCCCGTACTTTCTTGCGAGTGATGCGAGGGATACTCCATCGAGCTTCATCGAATTCTCAATTGCTTAGACGGATCCATTTACTTTGTTCTCAATATCGGACAACACCTGAAATATCTGATCCATGGACGGAGCTTCTCCAAAGATCATTTCATCCTTCATTTCAGCATAATCTTTAATCAATTCCTTTTTCAATAAATCCGGCGGAACCAACTTCAAGCTGCCGGGAACCGGCTCATCGAATTTTAAAGGTTTATCTTGGAAGAAGATCCTGTTATGTTCCACAACCTCACCCAACAATTTTAAATCCTTTATTGCTTTATCACCAATAGAGTTGTGGTACAACTTGAAGACATCATAATAGTGACGCGATTGATGAGTTTTAAATCCCTTACTCTCGAATTGCTGCGCGTGGGCATGCAGGATCGTTACCTTCTCCCAAAACGTTCTTTCCGCAGCCAAGACATTCACCGTGCAAACTGGATCGTCAAATAATTCCGGAAATTCAGCAGCCGCATAAGAAGTGACCGTACCACTGTGCTGCGGCCAACGCTCACCGCGCGCTCCCATCTCCAATTTTATCAATGGATGCACATATGGCTCCTTTCCTGAGGCGATCCTGCTCTTCGGATAACGAAACATCAGCGTCGCCTGGTCCAAATCAGAAATCTCAAGACTCCACGTATCCTCGCTGAGACCAATCTTAAGAGATTCTAAAATCGCTTCACGCATGTCCGGAAGAAATTCGTTATGTATCTTGTTGATGCAATCCTTCCGAAGCGCCTTGATTCGTTTGTCTTTTTGCTTTCGACTCAACTCATTGGTTAAGTCGTTGCTTCCTTTCAGGCCAAAAATTCTTCTATCGAATGACAGATCAATATCTTCTGAAAATCGCTCGATCACATCATAAACTTTTGATAACGAAGTGCCTCCTTTGAACACAAGTTGCTCGGAGAATTTTTTCATTGAAAATATTTTTCGAAGAGTCCAACAAACCCAAAAATCTTTCTCAACCAGTATTGGAGACATATCTCCGCGCCTATTAGAAACTTCGTTGAACAAATCAGCCCGGTCCTGTTCTGAATACCGGGCGATTTTATCCATGAATAAAATCGGGCCTGCACACTGCACGAGCTGCGTCTGCGAGCCACCCGGATGCGTAACGCGCATCATGCATCAGATTTTTTCGCTGCTTTTGGGTGAGGATATTTCTCACGCGGGCGATAGACGCATCATCTATTCCACCAGGCCCTAGGAATCGCAACGCCTGAAACACTGTCGTACTTACAGAATCACCGCTCGGAAGGTTTTTAGGTGCTGTGTGTTTTAACGTCACTAAATGATTTCCAACCCGAACCTGCTTCGTCTTCCCATCCGTTAAAAATACTGACCTTGCTGGAATCTGCGTTGAGAATCCCAATTGGTTTGCTGCAGCAGCACGCGACACAACGGCACGACTACCCGTCTTGCGCGCAATGGCTTGAACAACATCCTCAATCCCCGGAGCGAGACTCATACCCAACATTCTATTCACGCGGGGAAGAAAATAGAGTCCTCTGCTGAAGCGCTTAATTAACCCGCGCTTCACCAAACGCACCAGAACCTGATCAACAGCAGAACGAGCTCCGAGATCGAGGAAATCCTTGGTCGCATGAACCTTTCCCCTTCCCATTCGACGAATGCGTGCCATGATCCTGTTCGGAAGCGATTTCCTCATATTCATAATGTCATAAAAGTATATATTAATATCTGACATAATTCAAGATAAAAATATAATTTTATTTATATTTATAAATAGCTTTCAGGAATATAAAATTATATTCGTTAATTTATAATACGTACAGAAATATTAGAGAATTTCCCAACACGAATGGCAGTAAAATCAGCAGCGAAGCGCGAAACCGACAAGCGCGCTCCCTTCAAACTTCATGCAACATGGATTCGACCGCTGCCACGAACTCTTTCATCTCCGCGGGTTTATGCATAACCCTGACGCCCGGGCCTTCGGGGATTAAGGCGGCCGCCTGTTCGGGCGTGATGGCGGTCAGAAACAATACTGGAATGCCTTGAGTGGCCGGATCTTCCTGCAGCATTTTATACGCCGAGGTTCCGTAGGTTCCCGGCATCATCACATCGGCAACGATCAGATTCGGCTTCACTTCCTTGGCCAGCAGCAGCATCTGCGTGCCGTCGCTGGCGATGGTCACATCAAATCCTTTGTTCTTAAGATGCTGCCCGAGCATCTCGGCGAGAGTGGGTTCGTCTTCCGCGATTAAAATCATTGCCATGGTGGGCTCATTTTACAACTAGAAGAGTGGTCCAAGATAGACATAGAAAATACCATCCCCCGAAGACGTCGTCCGTTTTGCATAGTCAAAATGAATCACCAGCGGAAATAACTGGAGAATAAACGTATGGATTCGCAATCCAACACCGTACGAGTGGCGAAGATTATTCAAACGCGAGACCTCCAACTGCCCTTGCGTATCCCACACATGCCCAACATCGGTAAAAACCGCCGCGGAGATGGCTTTGAAATAAAAATCAGGAAACACGTACCACATGTAGTAGTCCATGTTCGCCCAAAGAGGAAACCGCAATTCCGCGGTACCGATGCCCCCGCTGCGTCCGAGATCGCGCACCGTGCTGCGGCCGTAGCCGCGCAATCCACCGATGCCGCCAAGAATAAATTGAGCCGAGTCCCGCCCTTCCTGATGAAGCCCAAATCCCCGCAGCACCAGTGAACTCATTTGCCCCAATGGAAAATATTGGATCGCGTTTAGCGAATACAGTTCCCTGTCCACATTGTTGCCGAAGACATCGGCGTGCGTGGAGGCGGACAGGCGAACACGATTGCCCGACGTCGCGACGAGATAACGCCCGCGCACGGTATCGCGCACCAAGGCGACCGAGGCCGAACGCGCTTCGCGCCGAACCCGTGCCTCGATATTATCGAAACGCAAATGCCCGCTCGCCGATGTTACGGTCAACTCGGCACGGTGGAAACGATCGAAGGGATAACTCGCGCCGGCAAATTGTACATGCGTCGACTCATCGCTGGTCAATCCGGTGCTCTGATCGAACGAATTCTCCCGCAAACGCCCGACCACCCCCGCACGAAGATTGGTGCGCCAGCCGTTAAAGCCGTACTGCCCCGCATAATCGAGAAACCCCGCACCGGAACCGTAGCTCAGGATGGAAATCACTTGGTGCCGCCCCAACAAGTCAGACGCTTGCCAAAAACTCGACCAAAACAATCCGCCGCTGGAGGAATAAAAAAAGGCGGGCAAAAACAGGTCCGTAGAAAAGGGAGACGAAGCCTCGCGCCCTCCGCTGTCAGCGGTTACCGTTGAAGTCCCCACAGGGCCCACCGAGCCGTATCCATCAGCAAGCCCGACGGCATCCAACGCTCCTTCGAATCCCGAACGGTCGCCGCGGAAAAGATGGATGCTTCCTTTACGAAACCCCGCAAAAAACAAATCCCCCTTCGGTCCGTAAGTCGGTGTGTAGACGGCACCGATCGAACGGGTGAGGCGTGTTGTTTCCCGAGTCTTCAAATCGAGCTCGTACGCCTCATAAAAGCCGCCGCCTTCCAGGGCAAACAACACGCGTTTTCCGTCCGCAGATACAACGGGGTCGCGTGCGGCACCAGGGAGCGTCGAGAGTTCTTCAACCGCCCCACCGTCCACACCGACCCTATACAACCGCCGTTGGTAGAGCATTTTTCCGCCGTCATCCTCGAACTCCGAACTGTAAATTACGGAGCGGCCGTCGGGGGAATAAGCAGGCGTCTGATCATCCTGGGCGTCATCGGTCAATTGGCTAACGTTGCCCGATGCCCGTTCATACACATAAATGTCGGTGCGCGCCCCCTTCATGCCTGAAAACGCGAGGAAACGCCCGTCCGGGGAAAAGGCGGGCTGATTCACCGCTTGAAACCCCGGAACATCAAGACGCTTTTTTTTCCGATGTTCGAGGTCGTAGAGATAAATCGAATCGCGATGGTTTTTGGTACCCGCAAAGGCGAGCCAACGCCCGTCCGGAGACAAACTGAGAGAACGCGATTTATTTGTGAAGTTGCCGACATGAACACTTTCTACCGCGGTGTCATGCGAAATCAGCTTCCGCTCTTTTCCGGTTTTCAGATCGCGCTCAACGATCGAGGCCGGAAACCCGTAACGCGTTGTGAGATAAAAAACTTTTTTCCCGTCAGCGGAAATAACGGGTGAGGAATTCTGCTCAGGAATTCCCTTCGGCAGCGGCGTCAAACGCTTCCCGTACACATCAGGCTCCTTCAGCTTTTCACGCGTGACAATGCGGTCGTATTTTTCTTTCGCGTACTCGCGCCATTTTTTGTCGAGTTTAAAAATATCGAGCCCGGTGATTTCCGTAAGCACGGCGCTCGATTCAAAGCGCGATTCGAACAGCTTGATCATCCTGCGAACCGTTCCCGGTCCGAATTCAGAATCCAAAAACCCCAGAAGTTTTTCTCCGCTCTCATAGGCCAGGCGCACCTGATGCGGTTTTAGATGACTGAAGTGCTCCAACTTATAGAGTTTAATTAGCCCGTCGGAAACCGCCGCGTCGCGAACCAACACCTCACCGGCGGTATCATCCAACCCCCAGGAAAAATATTCCGCCATACCCTCCATCATCCACAACGGATAGACGATGGTCTTTAGAATGCGGGCGGAACGCCACCATCCCTCAATAAGAATGTGGAACTGAAAGACATGCGTCAATTCGTGGGTCGTGACGGTATCGAGCCAGGAACGGGAGCCGTCGTTGAAAACGATGAAACGGTTCTTAAACGCCTCGGTGACGCCGCCCGTGCCGTCACCGACGGCAACGATGCGCGAGCGCTGCATGTCGCTTAAAGAGGCGTACAGGAAAAACGGCTTGCGCTTATCCTTGCCCCAGGAAACGTCCAGGGCTTTGGACAAACGCTCGTAGGAGCGCTCGAGAATCCGTACGGCAAACGGGACAAGCGGTTCGCCGTCTTCGTAATAATGGATATTAAAATGGTCGGTAGAAACGACCTTCCATTTGAAATCGCGGTTCTTTACTTGATTGCGGCCAAAGCCCTGCGCCCCCGCCGCTGTTGCCAAGCAGAGAAGGAAAACCGATGCCGCCCATCGGGGAAGAAGCGTGACTACTCCTCGGTGGGATTGCCTGTAAGAAGTTGTCCCAACGTCAACGGAGGCGCTTCCTTCATGTAGCGCTGAATGCTTTTGCGCTCCTGAATCGCTTCGTAGCGCCGGATCGAAACAGTGACCTCGAAGGTGGAGTTCTGGACGCCGATGACGATGCCCGAGAATTCGTCCCCTTCTTTCGGCCAAATCGGCGGCAGCTGTTCTCGCTTGTCCGGTCGCCCGCGCGACGGATCGCCGCCCTCGACCTGCAATTCACGAACCGGACAAAATCCCTTGTCGCCCTTGGTCAGCTCGAGCTTCACCCCGTCCTTAAGCACCTCGACGACCTTGCCCGACACGATCTTCTTCAGCGGGTAGCGTTTGCGAATGGAATCGGCGGGATGCGCCTGCAGCTGCTTGATGCCCAACGCGACCTTCCCCGTTTCTTCGTTGATCGAGACAACGCGCACGCGCAGCTTCGCGCCGCGCTTGATTTTTTTCTTGGCCTCTTCAGGGTCTTTCCAAGCGACATCTTCATTGCGGACGAGACCGTCGAGACCGCCGACATCGATGAACACGCCGTGTTCATTCACACGCATCACGCGGCCGATTCGCACCATACCCGGCTTGAGTTCCTTAAGAAGCTTTTCCCGACGCTCCTTCGCGTCCTCTTCCAAGACAGCGCGGCGCGAAAGAATCACCTGCTGCTTCTCTTTATTCATCTCGAGGATGTAGCAGCGCACACCAGTGCCGATGAGGCTCTCCGGTTTTCGAACGGGCCGGAGGTCCGCCTGCGACGAAGGCATGAACCCCGAAACACCGTTCACGTCGATGAGAAAACCGCCCTTAATGGCGCTGGTAACCTTGCCGCGAACACGCGCCTTTTCTTCGAAGGCTTTGGCGACCTGATCCCAGCCGAGACGCGCACGCGCCTGGCGCGTGGACATTTGCGTGGGAGCATCTCCGCGGCTGCGCTTCACAAGAACAACGGGAATGCGCTTGCCGGCTTCCGGGATTTGATCCGCGGCAAATTCAGACAAGGGAACGAAGGCTTCGCTCTTTTCGCCGACATCGACGAGCACTTGCTCCTTATTCGCCTGGATGACCTTGACCCAAATCACCTCTTTATTTTTAAGCTTCTCGTCCTGCGCGTCCTGCGCCTCCAGCAAACTCTCCATCGTGGGTTCGGAATCCCCGGATGGTTTATTGTTGAACTCTTTGGTGTCGCTGCTCATCGTACTTCCTCTCAATATCATTATTTCTTTGAAATTTGTTTTCGCTTCTTCGACCGAATCAACTTAAGAATCATTTCGGCCGTTTCCTGCATACTCAACTTTGTTGAGTTGATAACAACTGCGTCCTTCGCCTGCAGCAGTGGATTAATTTTTCGCTTCAGATCGCCCATATCGCGCAAAATAATCGCTTCTTTAATCTTTTCAAAATTGGCCGGCTTGCCGTGCTGCCGGAGTTGTTTGGTGCGGCGCCGGGCTCGCTCTTCGATGGAGGCATCGAGATAGACTTTAAAATCGGCGTCGGGAAAAACGTTTGTTGTGATATCCCGGCCTTCCATGACAATCGCACCATTCTTGCCCAACGCCCGCTGCATGTCGCGCAGCAGGGTACGAACCCCGACGATGCCCGCGACAATCGAGGAATTTTTGCTGACGCGTTCTGCGCGAATCTGAAGGGTCACGCCTTGCCCGTCCAGATGCGTTTTGATAACAACCCCTTCCCCCACCGTTTTAAATTCCCACTGCAGCCGTTTTGCAAGCTTCACAACCGCCTTTCCATCCTTCAAATCGATCTTCTCTTCCAGCGCCTTCCACGTCAACGCCCGGTACATCTCTCCGGTGTTGATGAAGCGGTACCCGAGTTCCTTGGCGACCATCGTCCCGATAGTCGACTTGCCAACGCCCGCGGGACCGTCCATCGCAATCACATACGCGCGGCGATTGCTCATACCGCGTGCACCATTTCCCCGGTCTCTGTCGCGGCAAGCGCCAGCACGCGCTTCAGCGCGCCAAGCAGAAATCGATTTTGCGAATACGATCCGACTGAAATACGCACATGCTGATGCAAGCCGTATTCGTCAAGCGGACGCACAATCACACCCTGCTGGAGCAATTCCCGAAACAATTCCTTTCCAGGAATCGGACTTTGGACGCACAAAAAATTTGCGGCGGACGGCAGACACGGCAGCCCCAGAAACTCCAAAGCCTCCGCGAGTGCGCCGCGATTCTTAGCCGTCTCCCTCACGCAGCGACGGAGGAAGGCCTTATCCTTCAGCGCCGCACGTGCGGCGAATTGCGCAGGCAGGTTCACATTGAACGGCATGCGAATACGATCGATCCATTGAATCAATTCCTCGTGCGCAATCCCAAGACCAATGCGCAGACCCGCCAATCCATAGGCTTTGGAAAACGTCCGCAGCACTATCAAATTCTTATGCTTCGGCAAAAACTCGGAAAGACTTTCGGGGTAGTCCTTGAGTCCCGCCGCGTAATGGTAATAGGCTTCATCCAAAACGAGCAGACAATCCTTAGGCAGCATGCGAAGCAAGGACGTTAATTCCGCACGCGTGTTGAACGTCCCCGTCGGATTATTCGGAGAGGCAACAAACACCATCTTTGTTTTCGACGTAACCTTTTGCGCGATGGCGGCACAATCGTGGCGGAAGTCTTTCATGGGAACTTCAACAACAGCCGCGCCCATCATCTTCGACTGCTGCTTAAAGCGAATAAAGCCGTACTGAGAACACACGACTTCGTCGCGCGGTCCCACGAGGGTTTCACACAGGAGCCGAATAATTTCATCCGACCCATTTCCGACGAGGACTTGATTTTCACGAACGTCGAGTTCCGCCGCCGCCTCCCGCCGCAGCAAAGGACTCGCGCCTTCCGGATACGTCCACACGTTTTTGCTCGCCTTGCGCAGCGCGGTGAGCGCCTTGGGGGACGGACCCAAAAAACTTTCATTGGACGCTAGTTTCACGACGCGTTTGATCCCTAGCTCCCGCTGCACCTCGGCGATCGGCTTGCCGGGAAGATAGGGCTTGGCATCGCGCAGTTCAGGACGGACGCGCTTGGGAATATTCATCGCGGCAGCCCCGCAAACGCCATCATGTTTCGTCGTTGACGATCCCGGCGATAAGAGAAAAAGTCGTCTTCGCAGCAATGGGTGCAAAGCGAAGAAACTCCGATATTTTCCGCAGCAATACCGGCCGTTTCTAAACGCGCCCGCGCAGCCGCGCCCAGATTTAAATTCTTGCCCTTAAAAAATTCCGAAGCAAAATCATCCTTGAACTCGGGTCCGACTTCATAACAGCACACGCCGATATGGGGACCGAACGCCGCCGACACCCGCCCCTCAAAACGGCCGGCGGCTTCTTCCAGGATGCCGGCGGCGATTCCGCGCCATCCGGCATGCACCACGCCGATTGAACGAAGCGTTTCATCCCAAAGGAACACCGGCAGGCAGTCCGCGGCGAAAACACCCCCGAGAAATCCCGGGCCGACAATCCAACCGTCTCCTTCCTTTCCGGAATTCTCAAGAGCGGTTTCGTAAAGAACGTTTCCATGGACCTGTTTCAGCACGAGCGGCACATCCTCCAGGACGCCCGCGGCGCGCGAAGCAGCGCTGCGGCGCTCCGCATCCGCCATCGGTCCTAGGCCCCGCGCGGTCAGCCCATGCGGCACCCCCAAGGCTTGGAGCCGCGGCTCAACGAACAGCGCGTCTTTTCGCGTCCACTCTTCGGTCATGACGGCCGTCGTTTCCTTAGACCTTGGCATGCTCCTTCTGTTCTGCATCGACAATTTCCCGATCCTTTTTGAGGAGGTCCGGCTTCGGTTTCATCTTGTGAGTTTTTCTCAAAGGTCGGACCCATTTCGTGAAGCTCGAGGGCTTCAAGCTGTATTCATGAATCAAGCGAACCACGTCGGTGGTCGGCATAAACTGGTGCCAATCCAGTCGGAGGATACGAACGCCCGCCCCCTCCATCTCATCGATAAATTCTTCGTAGTTGTCTTTAAGCGCTTTCAGATAATCGAGGGTGATGGATTTTTCCATTACCCGCCCACGCGCCTGAATGCGCTTGAAGGCCCCTTCCGGGGAGCAATCCAAGTAGATGAGGATCTGGGGGAATACGAGTTCGCGGAGCACCATGTTGTCAAAGAGATCAAGATAGGTGTTGTAGTCGAGATCGGAGATGATCTTGTCCGGGTGACGATTGAGCATGCGCGCGAAAATCGTATCTTCCCAAATCGTCCGGTCCTGAACCACGCCGCGGATCTTTCCGAGACTGATGCGGGTCACGAACTCGCGGTGCTGACGAAAACGATGATTGAGCAGCCACACCTGCATCATCGTCCCGTATTCCTTCATATCGTGATAGAAATGCTCTAGGTAGGGATTGCCGTCGACCTCTTCCAGGATGGGCTCAAAGTTTAAGGCTTCGGCGAGATCCTTCGTGAGTGTCGATTTTCCAACTCCGATCGTTCCAGCGATTCCAATGTAGCCTTCGGCGAACATAGATTACTTCCCCCCAAATTGAATTCTTACTGCGGGGTCAGCCCCCCCCCCGACTCAACTTAACCTCCAGGCGTATTGACCTCCTGTTCAATGCCCCGCATCGCAAGCTTAACGTCATCGGGATTAGATGCGGCTGCGAGCACGTCTTCTTCTTTAGCAAGTCCGTCTTTGTAGAGCTTTACCAGCGACTGATTAAACGTCTGCATGCCGTAGAAGCCGCCCTTGGCCAGCGCATCCGTTATTCCCAGGGACGAATTATCCTCGATCATTTTCTTAACGTGCGCCGTGACGATCATGATCTCGATCGCAGGAATTCGCCCCCCCTTCACACCTGGCAAAAGCCGCTGACTGACAACCGCCTGCAGCGATTCCGCAAGTTGAATCCGCATAAGAGCCTGCTGGTGCGGCGGATACAAATCAATGATGCGGTTAATCGTCTGAACGGCGTCAATCGTATGCAGGGTGCCAAATACCAGATGGCCCGTTTGCGCCGCTGTAATAGCAGCCGACACCGATTCCGCGTCGCGCATTTCACCCATCATGATAACGTCGGGATCCTGACGCATAGCCATCTTGAGGGCCTCCACAAAATCACTCGTGTCTTCCCCGATCTCTCTCTGACTCAGGATGGACTTCTTGTCTTTGTGGACGAACTCGATCGGGTCTTCCACCGTAAGAATATGGTCGGACCGGGTTGAGTTAATGTAGTCCACCATGGCGGACAAGGTCGAGGATTTACCGGAACCGGTAATGCCGGTCACGAGCACAAGACCCCGGGTATTGTCCGCGATTTTTCGCATCGTCGCGACCGGCAGGTTTAACTCTTCAAGGGATGGGATTTTCATCGGAATAAATCGAATCGCAAGCGAGAGCTTGCCCATGCGTTTAAAGGCATTGACGCGAAAGCGGGCGATTTCACCGGCTTGGAAGGAAAAATCGCATTCCCCTCTCTCGTCGAAAACTTTTTTGGCTCGCGGCGTGAGGATTTGATTGAGCACAGCGAGCGTTTGTTCCGCCGTCATCGGTTCGCCAAATGGCTTGAGTTCCCCCTCGATGCGGCAATACGGCGGCCCTTCCGCGCGTATGTGCAAATCGCTGCCTCGATTGTCGATGAGATATTGAAGAAGGGATTGAAGGTCAGCAGCCATGAGTTTCATTCCTCCGCGATTAACGCAGTTTTCTTACCTTCCGCCGCAAAAATGCGGGTTTACTCCAATCGTCCGCCCCCTGACGGCTTGGCGGCGGGGCCGAAAGTTCATCTGAGAGAGAGGGTCCAAAGGTGCCCACGGGAGCTCCGCCGCGGGTAAGCCGCCCGAACGGCCGCGACTGCCGATGCCGACTCGCCGGAAATCCCGTTGCGATCACAGTGACGCGCAAGCGATCTTCCAAGGAAATGTCAAAGGCTTGCCCCACCTTCATTTTCGCGTCGTGGCTCATCGCCGGGCCGATCAATTCCATCACGTCGTGCACTTCCTGAATCCGAAGGTCATCCGCCGAACGCGCGACTACATTGACGATAAGACCTTTCGCGCCGTCGATGGTCATATTCTCCAGGAGCGGGGATTCAATGGCCAAACGTGCGGCGTCCTCGGCTCGATGCGGGCCTTGGGCCTCACCGACCCCCATCAGGGCTTCGCCGGCGTTGGTCATGATCGCCTTAATGTCGGCCATGTCCATGTTGATGTTTCCCGACAAGGTAATCACATCGGTGATCGCCTGAACGCATTGGCGCAGGACGTCATCGGCGCGGCGGTAGGCTTCTTTCTGCGTAGCTTCCGGATCCAGCAGCTTATCGTTTGGAATGACGAGCAGGGAATCAACATATTCCCGCAATTCTTTAATGCCGAGCTCTGCCTTCGCGGCGCGATCATTGCCTTCAAAACTGAACGGGCGCGTCACGACGCCTACAGTCAATGCGTTGCATTCGCGGGCGATCTGCGCGGCAATCGGCGCCGCCCCGGTGCCGGTGCCGCCGCCCATGCCCGTGGTGATAAACACCATATCCGCACCCGTCATCACTTCGCGCAAGGAACCTCGCGACTCCTCTGCGGCAAGACGTCCTTTTGAAGGATCCATCCCGACGCCGAGTCCCTTCGAAATCGTTTCGCCCAATTGAATGCGCACATCGCCCTTCGTTTTAGAGAGAACCTGGGAGTCGGTGTTTGCGGCAATCAACTCGACACCTTTCACACCGGCTTCGACCATTCGATTAATCGCATTGCCCCCGGCACCGCCAAGGCCCACGACCTTAATGACGGCGCCTAATTCCTCAAAATCTTCGGTGCACTTAATGCGAACCATATCTCTCTAAAACAAATCCTTGATCCAGCGGCGCACACCTCGAAACAGCTGGCTCTCGGTGCGGCGCGCCATCGTGGTTTGATTAAACGATGCCGACTGGGGATAACAAACGAGCGCCATCGCGGTGGCGTAGGTTGGGTTATCGAGCAATTCCGGCGGCGCATCGATGATGCCCCCATGGGCGTAGGCGTTGCGCGCGGGCATATTCAAAATCTGTTCCGCGGCATCGGGGAGACCGCTCAACTGGGAACCACCGCCGGTCAAGATAGTTCCTCCGGGCACAGCCAGATCACCGTAGCTCGATTTTTGAATTTCCTCTCCCACGTGGGTGAGAATCTCTTCCACCCTCGGCAGGATGATGTCGACCATCGAATGCCTTTTAACCGAATGCATCGTCCGTCCATCGACGCCCTTAAATTCGATCATCTCCTCGCCGTCGCCGTTAAGGAGGGTGGGATGGGCGACACCGTGGTTGATCTTGATGCGTTCGGCGGTCGGGATATTCGTGCGGAGGCCGTGGGCAAGATCCCGGGTAATAAAATCGGACCCGACCGGAATTTCTTTCGAATAACGGATGCCGCCTTCGACAAAAATACCCAACGAAATCGACTGGCCGCCAAAGTCCATAAGCAGAGAACCCAGATCCCGCTCTTCCTCGGTAACCAAGAACTCACCCAAGGCAAGCAAACTGTAGACCGGTTCAATCACATCAAAACCGGCTTCGGCAACCGCTTTCGCAAGGTTGTTGATGTGACTGCTGGAAGCGGTAATGATGTGAACGTCCACTTCCAAAAGAGACCCTTCCATGCCGATAGGATCCGGCACACCCTGCTGGCGGTCGAGAGCGAAGCTATGGGGGATCACGTGAAGTATCTCGCGATCCGTCGAAATCGGGATAGCCTTGGCGTGTTCAATCACTCCGCGCACGTCCTCAGCGGTAATTTCTTTGTCGGTGCGCGCAATGCTGTAGTTGCCGCCGTTGTTGAAGGACTGGATGTGATTACCGCGAACTCCCAGATAGAGGCCATGCACCATCTGGCCGGCCTGCTCCTCGGCTTTCTCGACCACCGTGCGAATCGCCCGTGCCGTCTCGTGGATATTGAGAACAACGCCGCCCTTCAATCCGCGTGTCAGAACCGACGCTCCACCGATAACTTTTATGCCCTGGCCGTCCGGATGGGGCGTTCCTAAAACACAGGCAACACGTCCGGATCCTAGGTCGAGACCAGCAATAAGTTCAGATTTAGCCATAATTTAATTTCAACGTGATCTAATTAGAATCTTACCGTCTTCAAAATGCTTCAAGTCCGCCGTCAACGTTCCTTCCAAGCGCGGGCCGGCATCATCGAGCACCTGACGCAGGCGCTGGAGCTTCAACCCCGTCCACTCCAGTTGTCCCCACTCGAGAAAGGTTCCATCGGCAAGAAACCCTTCCCACCCAGCCTCCGGAGACACAAAATGCACCCCGACCAACGGCGCCGGCAATGCTCCTGGTTTTTGACCCGCCCCGATTAAACGGGCAAGAGGCTCCAGGTCAAATCCGTTTGGAACACCTTCCAACTCTACCTCGGGAAGACCCTTATCGGAGAAGTATCCGCCCGGTGCAAAAAAAACAACACCCCCCCCATCAAGCATACGCCCCGGTGGATCCCCCGCAACCTTTGCGACCGGATCACGCAATCGCGCCTCAAAAACAATACTCTTACCGCGCCACGATCGAGTCACCCGAAGCGTCTTCAGACTGGGGAACTCCTCCAACAATGTCCTGGCTTCCCGAGTCGGCCGACGCGGCCCCCAAAAATCCCCTGTATGCCAATCAATCCGGTCCAACAACTTCACCGAGAAATCCTCCGGTACTCCCGTAATTTCAATTGACCGAACCCGAATCAACTCGGAACCGGGCATGGATTCCAAAGACGGAGCCGTCAACGACTGCCACGGACGTAACCAAATAAAAGAAGACAACGCCGCTGCAAAAAATACAACCGCAAATCCGATCCGGGCGGCCGATCGCCTCCGCGAGCGGACCTTCGGCCTAAGCTGAACCGTGTGCCGCTTCCGCCGCTTCGCCGACAACTTTCATCTCCAATTCAAGTTCTACGCCGCTGCTTTCACGCACGGTCCTGCGTACGATCTCCACCAATCCTAAAACATCCGTCGCGCGCGCGCGACGGTCATTTTCAATAAAATTTGCATGCTTCGGAGAGATTCTAGCCCCCCGATACTCCCGCCCCTTCAAACCGGCGTCCTGAATTAATTTTGCCACAAACCGGCCCGGAGGATTCTTAAAAATGGAGCCCACGTTAAATGAATGAACAGGTTGTGTTTTCAGACGAATCTGTTGGAAATGTCGAACTCGTTTGAGTATATCAACTTTGCTCCCAGCCTTCAATTCCAGCTCCGATGAAAGCACAATTCGGCGGCCCAGACTGCTTTTACGGTACCGAAACCGTATCCGGCTCTTCGATAATCTCTTTATCGTGAGCGTTTCAGGATCAAAAACGTCAACCGAATGAACAAGATCGCCGATTTCACCATCCCGCGTGCCCGCGTTCATGACCAACGCGCCCCCGACAGTACCCGGGACCCCGACGAGCGGCTCGGTCCC
>NVTF01000092.1 GCA_002401485.1 Elusimicrobiota bacterium
TTACAGATGATGATAAGGGTTTTTCTTCATCAACAGAACCCGCAAGCTGCGTCAGATGCACCAAGATGGTACCTTCATGAAGATAGCATTCTATGTCTAGAAAAAGGGTTTCAACCTTCTGTTATTCAAGGCCTACTTGACCGAGGCCATCAAATTAAACATGATAATCCTGAACATATATTTGGTGGCGCGCAACTTATTTGTCGACTAGAGGATGGGTACGTTGCGGGTTCTGACCACAGAAAAGAGGGTCTGGCCAGTGGATTCTAGTGAGTACTATTCTCGTCAGAACTATTCTTGTGTGAACTATTTTCGCGAGAACTATAAGTACAAACTCGATTTCGCCCCATAGACTTTGCCTTATAAAGTGCTTGATCAGCTCTTGCAATAATTTCTCTCGGAATCATATCGTCGACAGGGATTAGAGTGACCTGACCAATACTCACGGTCAGCTTGATTTCAAATCCATCTGCATGGATAGATAGGCGCTCAATACAAGATCTAACTTGTTCAGCCATTCGTCCCGCATTGGATCTTTCTACATAGGGCAGAATAACAACAAACTCTTCCCCACCGTAACGAGCCACCACGTCTGAAGGTCGATTAAAGGAGGAATCAATAGCCTTTGCCACTGCGGCCAGAGATTCATCTCCGGCCAAATGGCCGTAGGTATCATTAACTTTTTTGAATTTATCGATATCCAACAGTAACAAAGTAATCGGGTATTTTTGCCGTATCGCTCTACCCCATTCTTGAGCCAACATGTCATCAAAATAGTGTCGATCGATTGCTCGGCTTCACGGATCGCACTCAATAACTCAAGGCCATCAATGCCGGGCATTTTCCAATCCGTAATGAGAAGATCGAAGCGGCTCCGGCGAAGCTCCTCCACGGCGTTGCCGGAAGGCACGGTGCTCGGGGACAACCCCGCAGCGGAAAGATTGCGAAAGAGTGTGCGCCGAAATGGCGCGTCGTCATCAATAACAAGAACGTGTGGATTATTCAAACGAGCCTCGCCTCAACGCCCTTCTCGCGCCCTTGAGTCGGCGTTGGATCTTCGATGGGGCGACTTTCAATTTGGGAAAAGGTTTTCACAATATCCCGAATTCTCTCTGCACATTCAAAGGCATCGGACAGACATTCTTTTCCTTCCGGGGTTAAGGGTTCTCCGCTGGACCGCATCCATTCGAGATTTCCAAGAATCGCCGACAACGGGTTGTTGATCGAATGCGCCACTTGGGAGGAGTTGATAAGAATCTCTCGCCAAGCCTGCAAGGAGGCGTTTTCCTTTCTCGTCTCGACGGTGCGTTCAGCGACCTTTAATCGCCATTGCAAATCAGAGGAAAAATCAAGCGATTGAACGACGTCATGAACAAAGCTGGGGACCTCCTCCTGATCAAGCGCGAGTGCGATTAAATGCGACGACTCCGCCATACCGGAGGAAACCCGGTCGGCATCAACAACGGCTGCGTCGAATTTTCCGTTTCTCAAAGCCGCGAGCGCGCCTTGCGCGCCGCCGGCGCCTTCGACATTCCATCCGCATTTAGATGCAATCGATCTCACAATTTTGTTTTGAGATGGGTCTGCGATTAGGATTAGAAGTTTCATGTCAGACCGGTTTCAGCTCCGAAAGCTTTTGGACAAGCGGATCCGCTTGGACCTTATCCGGTTTTCCGCTGCGAACGGAATCAAGCATCTTCTCCAAAGCCCCAGCACTGTCCCGGACGCATCGAACCGCGTTTTCCGAGGGAGTTCCCCCTTGTTTCTCAATCGCCAAAAAGAGAAGTTCAATTGCTCTTGAAACATTGCTGATATCCGCGTAGCCCATTGTCGCCGACATGCCCCGGAGGGAATGGGCGGCGAGTTTTAAGGTTTGCACCGCCTCGGACCGGCTGGAATTCAATTCGAGTGTTCGGAGCGCGCCGAGCAAGCGGGTCATGTTCTCCTGGCTTTCCTCGAGGAATATTTCTCTAAATTCACCCATTGATTTGCTCATCTCAAACCTCCCGGATCCGCTTATGGGGCTGCGGCTTCCACTCCCAGAGTTCTCGCAATCGTCTTAACAAGTTTTTTTTCATTAATGGGTTTTGTGATAGTTCCCTTCGCCCGTAGCTGAATCGCCGCGCCCAGAGAGCTGCAATCATTGACCGCCGCATACACAAGAACCGGAATACACCGAGCCGAAGAACCGTGCTGCAGTTCGACGACAGTACCCCAGCAGTCTTTTTCCGGCATATTCGCATCCAATAGGATTGACACCGGAGCGTCACTGGACGCAACTTCCCGCCCTCTTAAAGGTATCCGCTGGCAACTTAAGAACCTTAAATCAAGATTAAACGCCCTCATACGGATACTCGAAAGATGAAGATCGGTGCCCGCATTCGCGGGATTCGAAAAAAACGAGGTTTAACGATCTCGCAATTGGCGAGTCGGGCCGGGATTTCGACCAGCCTGATCTCTCAAGCGGAACGGGACAATATCGCTCCCTCCATCGGCACTCTGGACCGCATATCGAACTCGCTGGGAGTGCCGCTCGCGACTCTCTTTCTCGAGCAATCCTCAAAACCCGAGGTGCTGCGCTACAAGCCGATGCCGCCCAACGATCAGACCAGCCCCAAACGGCAGCTCCATGCCAACACGGCAGGACGCTTTCTCCCCGAAACACTCCGCATTCCCCCCGGTACCACCATGACCCTCAAGGGGGACCCCGATCAGCACGGTTTTGGGATTGTGCTGAGCGGAGCGATTGAATTGCAAAACGACGAAGAGGATACGCACTTGGAACAGCGGGACGCCGTCTATATTCGCGCCGTCTCGCGGCTGCAGCTCGCGAACAAAACACTTCGGGTCGCGGAAGTGCTTTGGTTATGGCTGCCCGCCCGGCTCGATTAGGACTGTCCATTGGCAGCAAAGGGCGCGGCTATTTCCCCGATAAAATTAAGATTGGTTCCCGGCGATACTTCTTCATATGAAAGCACGCAGGCGGCGGGCATGCTGCGGTGCACCAGGCTCCACAGCGGCGCGCGCAACTCTCCGGAGGTCAGTAATGCGGGCACATCTGCATCCAATCCGGCCGGGCGCAGCTGGGCCGCCACGGCATCGACAACAGCCCGCGCCTGCGGGAGCGATAAGGCGATCACGATTCCATCCGTTCCCGGATGAAGACTCTCCACCAATCGTCTTTCCAATGCGGGCGCAAGTGTGACCGCCGACAATGTCTCAGCCCCGCTCAAAGCGGCGCGGGTGATCGTCCGGGACAGTGCGCGCCGCACTTTTGAAATAAGCAGAAGTGGATCTTTATTGATCCGTCCCTGATCGGCAAGAGCCTCAAGGATTGTTGAAAGATCACGAATGGAAACCCGCTCCCGGAGCAGAGCCTGCAAGACACGCTGCACTTCCCCCAACGAAAGAATAGCCGGGACAAGCTCCTCAACAACAGCGGGATGTGTTTTTTTCACATTATCGACCAGCGTCCTCACCTGCTGCCGGGTCAGCAGTTCGTCGGAATGACTCCGAACTACTTCAGCCAAATGCGTTCCCAGTACCGCGACAGGCTCCACCACGGAATATCCCGCCGCCTCCGCTTCCTTTTCAATACCCGGGTTGATCCACAGGGCCGGCATGCCAAACGCCGGATCCATGGTCGCCTGGCCCGCGACAACCCGGGTCACGGTTCCCGCGTTGATCGCCAACAGGAAATGCGGCTGCAGCTCCCCGCGTGCGACCTCGTTCTCCTTGATTTTAATGCTGTAGCCCTGGGCGGCGAGCTCCAAATTATCCTTCACATGCACGGCTGGCAAAATAAGCCCTAACTCCTCGGCAATGCTGCGTCTCACAGCGTCCACACGCCGCATAAACCCGCTGCGTTCACTGGCCACAAGCGTGATCAAGGAATACCCCACTTCCACTCGCAGCACATCCACACCTAAAAGTCCGGACGCTTGCTCTTCCGGAGTCGCCGGCGGTAGGACGGTTGGGGCGGCCTCCTCCTCCGCCGGAACCTGGGTCTGGGAGGATTCCTCCTCCCGGGCTAATACCGCCGCACTGACGATGCCGACTGCAGCCACAAGCAGCGCGATTTTCGGGGAGCCCGATAAAAACATCAGCCCGCCCAGCATGATTGACACCAAGAACAGGGGTTTCTGCCGGGATAAAAGCTGCAGCCCCAATTGCAGCCCCAGATTTTCCTGACCGGCCACCCGGGTAACGAGGATGCCGGCAGCCACCGAGGTCAGGAGCGCCGAAATTTGAATTGCCAGGCCCAACCCCACCGACAACGTGCAATACCGCTGCAGGGCGTCCCAAATCGGCATATCCTTTTGCACGGTTCCCACGACGACACCGCCTACGATATTCACGAGAATGATAATCAGCGCGGCGATCGATTCCCCTCGCACGAATTTACTGGCACCGTCCATCGAACCGTAGAAATCCGCTTCTTCCTGGATCGCCTTCCTGCGAGCGCGCGCCTGATCTTCCTGAATGAGTCCCGCGTTAAGTTCAGCGTCGATGGACATTTGTTTGCCGGGCAAGGCGTCCAATGTAAAACGCGCCGTCACTTCCGAAATGCGGCTCGTTCCGCCCGTGATTACCATAAACTGAGCCAAGGAAAGGATCGAGAACAAAACGAGGCCGACTGCGAAATTTCCGCCCAAAAGAACCGTTCCGAGCGCCTCCACCAAGGCCCCGGCGGAGCCATCCGTTAGAATATTTCGAGTCGCCGCGATGGTCACCACAACACGCGCAACCGTCACGAGCAGCAGCAAGCTGGGATAGGTGGAAAACTCCACGGAGTCGCGGGCGTAAAAACTAATAAACAGCGTTAGCAATGCGGTGGAAAGCAGACTGATGAGTAGGAGATCGAGCAGAAATGGGGGAAGCGGAAGCAGAAGAAGCCCGACCAGCAGAAGTCCTATTGTCCCAATAAGGAGATCCGCACCCTGTGCCTTGCCGAAAAACACTAGAGCCCCCGAAACTGAATTTTTTTAATTTTCTTCTTTACGGCGGCCTTCTTTTTCTTTTTGATCTTCTTTTTTTTCGTTTCCTTAACTTTTTCTATTTTTTTCTGCTTTTCCTCTTTCTTTTCCTTATCTCTCGCTTCTTTGTTTTGTTTCGGATTGCGCAGAATGACAATTTCAACGCGACGGTTTCGGCGGCGCCCACCGACTGTTTTGTTGGAAGCGATCGGATGGGTATCCCCGTACCCAGCGATAGAGATACGCCGCATATTTAGATTTCCCGTTTCGATCAGGAATTCCGCGGTTTCCACCGCGCGCGCGGCGGATAAATGCCAATTGGAACTGTAGCGCAGCGAATGAACCGGGCGGCTGTCGGTGTGGCCTTCAATACGAACGGCGTTATTAATCTTTTTGAGTTCGTACGCCACTTTCGCCAGCTTGGCGTAGGCCTCGGGAAGAAAATCCGAACTGCCCGGGTCAAAGAAGAGATCATCCTTCAAACTCACCACAATCCCGCGTTCGTTCAGGATGACCAACGCGTGGGCGTCTTGAACCAAATTCCGCAATTGTTCGACGGAGTCCTCCAAGCGAGGCGGGGCGTCTCCCTCGCCTTTGCCCTTTCCTTCTTTTTCACCGCGGCCCCAACCACCGATCCCCGAAATCGCCTCTCCCTTTCCGTCGCGCAGCGAGTTCGCAACGCCGATCCCGATTCTTTTAGACTTGCCGCCCGTCCTGGTACCGCTGCCGGGGGCACTAAACACCGAACCCATCGCCTCCGTCATTTTTTCATATTTCGCCGTATCCTGCTCCGCGGAGACATACAGAATAATGAAAAGACCCAGCAGGAGGGTGATCAAGTCCGCGTATGTAATCAGGTAACGCTCGGCATTCTCATATTCTGCCTCGGGAGGTTTACGGGCCATGTTTTTATTTTAGTCCATTAGTTACCTAGATTACAATTATTATTAGCAGCCCTGTTAAGCTGGGCGCCGTTGGAACGGATAGGGAAAGTAATGCGCAATCCTCCAAAACAACTTTGCAGCATTATTATCCCGGTATTTAACGGACTCGAATATACGCGCCGCTGCCTCGGCGCGCTCGCGGAATCGGTCCGAAAAATTCCGCACGAAATCATTGTGGTGGACAACGGCTCAACGGATGGAACCGTCGAGTGGCTTCGCAACCAACCCATTCCTCTCCGGATTATCTCCAACAACAGCAACCTGGGGTTCGCCCGCGCGAATAATCAGGGCGCAAAAATCGCACACGGCACGTTTCTGGTTTTTTTAAACAACGATACCCTCCCCCACGGAGATTGGCTCAACGCGCTTATACACCGCGCGCAAATCGACCCCGACATCTCCGCCGTTGGAGCCAAACTGCTCTATCCTGACGGAACCGTCCAACATGCGGGGATCACCTTTAACGCACAAGGGCTTCCCGAACATTTCCTCCGGGGAATGCCCTACGCCGATCATCCCTTCTTAAACAAAGCCCGCGAATTCCAAGCAGTCACAGCAGCCTGCGTGCTCATCCCGCGAAAAATATTTTTTGATGCGGGGGAATTTAACACGGATTATCGCAATGGCTTTGAGGATGTGGACCTCTGTCTTCGCATCGGGTCCATCGGCGGCAAGATCTATTATGAACCTAAAAGTGTCCTGATCCATTTTGAGAGCAAAACAGAAGGGCGTCACAACCACGAAGAATCGAATCGACGTTTATACCAGCGGTTGTGGTCAGGACGCGTTAGCCGTGATGAGGATTCATTCGGGCGCGCCTTCCTTAAGGACGTTCTTGGATTCCCGGCACGCTTCACGATCATCGTTCCACTGCGCGAACCGTCGTCTTCTTTCGTCAGTTGCCTGACGGCGCTGCGGGCTGCTGCGGTGGAATCGCCTGCTCAATATTCCTTTATCATCGCCGATCAGATCCTTCCAAAATCATCACAGTGCCTGGAAGATCTCTCAAGAACCGTCGGCCTCCCATTAGAGCACGAACGATTTTCCAGCGGGACGCCTCTGTCAACGATTCTCCTACAAGTCTCGCGAAAATACGCCGCCGACTTTACGGCGATCATTGATCCCCGCGTGCTGGTCGGTCCCGGTTGGGCGCACCGCTTGGCCCGCCCGCTTAACACTGCGGTGCCCCGTGCGGCGGGACCGATTCTTTCCGGAGGGGGCGGCTCCCAAGAGGCCCCACCTTCCCTCGCCGCCCCCTCACAAAAACTTCTGCTTTCCGATGTGGCCAACGCCGCCTACCGGAATTCCGCCAACAAATCCCGCGCGGCAAAGACACTTTCCCCATTGGCCTTCATGGTCAATCCTGCTGCCCTGCATACCCTGACGCACGCCCCCTCCTGGGAGGATCCTTCAACCGCTTTCCGCGTGCTGGGGGTGCAATTGCGGGTCGCCGAAGATGCATACGCCTTTTTCAAAGAAAACGCAAGCGTCTCTCAAGTTTCTGTTTTGCAGTCCGGATAAATATAAAACATCCTCCGGTATACATTTCCAAGGAGGCCTTATGGCGAAAGTCATTCTCATCAATCCTGCAATCGTATACTCCCGCTGGGGTGCGCATCTCAGCGACGGATCCCCTGATTCGTTGTTTATCCGACTCGGCCTGGCCTATCTATCAGCGGCCCTGAAGGCAAACGGTCATGAGGTTTCGCTTCTCGATTTTCGAATGCTTTCCGGATGGGAAGAATACGAAACCCAACTGCTCGCCCAGAAGCCGGACTTCATCGGTGTGTCGGTGCATACCATCGAACTCTCTATCGCACTGGAAGCCGCGCAGCGCGCGAAACGTCTGCTTCCCCATATCAAAACCGTAGCAGGCGGCCCCCATCCGACAGAATTTCCAGATTCTGTTTTAAAAAACGGCCATTTCGATTTTGTACTGCGCGGTGAGGGAGAGGTCAGCCTCCCGAAACTCGTGGAAAACCCGAAAAACTTCGAATCCATTTTTTGGGGCGAAACACCCGATCTTAATGCCATCGCTCAACCCGACCGCGACCTCTGGACGGACTACAAAAAACGAATTTGGCACGAACCGTTCAACGTCGCCGGCTACCGTTTCCCGATGCCCATGGCCGAAGTGATCAACACGCGGGGCTGCCCCTACAGCTGTTCTTTCTGTTTCGGACCGGGTGAAAAAAATATGTACACGAAGCTGACGAAGTACGGTAAACGAGTTACCGCCATTCGGGGAAGGAGCGTCGACAACGTCATCGCGGAACTCTCTTTGCTGCAGCGGGATTACGGGGTACGTTCGGTCATGTTTCACGACGATCAATTTATTATCCAGAAGCAATGGATCGTTGAATTTTGCGAAGCCCTGCACTCCTCAGGTCTCGCCGCCTCCGGACTCAAATGGGTTACCTCCTGCAAAGCCGACAGCATCCGGAAAAACCCTCATCTCATGAAACTCATGGCGGAGGCGGGGCTGGAGATGCTTATCATCGGGTTTGAGTCCTTCAGCCCACGAATACTGAGGTGGTTCAATAAAACAGCGGGTCGCGACGACAACTTTATTGCAGCGAAAATCTGCAAAAAGTTCGGCATTAAAGTCTGGGCCAACTATATTTTGGGAATTCCGACCGACACCGGCTGGCACCCGGAAGATGACCTCATGACCGTCGCCGGGGTGATGAGCATCCATCCGGCGCACCTTTCGCCGGCACTTTTTACCCCTATTCCGGGCAGCCCCGCGTATCCGTTTTACCGGGATCGCGATCTGATCCTACAGCCTTCCGGTTCGGATTCAGAAGGCAATCGCGGAGCCTTGTCTCCAAAAGTGAAGGGTGTCGACTACGATTTTCTAAAGGAAATCATTATGACCGACGCGGATCTCGTAACCACTGCTCGCTTATGAACGCGACCGCTGCGCTGCACAAAATTGTCGACGGACATATAGAACGCTACCACCCGGACCTCAAAGACGCCGCAACGGGCTATTTCCATCTTCACCGCTATGCCTTCGCCAAATCCTACATCCAAGGGGCGCGTGTTCTTGATCTGGCCTGCGGGGAGGGTTACGGCAGCCGCCTGCTGGCCGATACTGCGGCGACAGTCATCGGCCTCGATATAGACGAAGCGGTCATTGCCGCAGCCGAAAAAAAATACGCGCGAGACAATCTCAGATTTCAAACCGGCGATATGACCGCACTCCCGTTTGACGATCTTGCATTCGATGTGGTCGTTTGCTACGAGGCGATCGAACACATCAATAAACAAGAAAAATGCATCGATGAAATCTACCGCGTGCTTGCGGTCGGAGGCATTTTACTGGTTTCCTCGCCAAACGCCAAACTCTCCAAAAAAGAAGCGCCCAATCCCTTCCACCTCCGTGAAATGGATGAGCGCCAGTTACGGGATCTGATTGCCCGGCGTTTCCTTCATACCGAGATGTTCGGACAGAACCTAACGACGTTATCGGGGATCTGGCGGCTCGGACGGCCCGCGCCGCGCATCGACGCGGACGCCCATTTTATCGAAACCGCCCGTGAGGGCATTATCTTTCAAGACCGCCCGTCTCTAAAATCGACCTTCTTCATCGCGGCCGCTTCCAACATCCCGCTCCCTCCCACCGGAGACAACTATCTCGTTGATTCCTCGGAGCGCAAACAAGCGGAATGGGATGAGGAACGCGAAATCCTGCTGCATTACAAATACGGCAGCGAAGGGGCGTTTGAGATCATCAAGCTCAAGTCGCGCGCGCTGGAAGCGGAGCGGAACAACGCTCAAAAAATTGCTGCGGCGCTTCAGAATTCTCAACAGCAATGCAAACAGATCGCCCAGACGCACATCGAGGAGCGCGGTCGCAACGAGATACTATCGCAATCAATCGTCGACGGGGCAACCAGCCCTCTGTACATTCCGCCCGCCGGCAAAGAATTAAAATCGAAACAGCTTTCCGTCCTGATCCCCGTTCTCAACGGAGGCAAACAGTTCGTTCGCCTACTTGAAGCTCTCCGACGGCAAACGAATATCCCCCCCTTGGAAATCCTCGTTGCGGACTCGGGATCGTCGGACGGTTCGGTCGAAGCAGCACAATCAGCCGGTGCTCGCGTGCTGGAGATCGAAGCCGCGTCCTTCAGCCATGGCGGAACACGCAACCTTATGGCCCGGGAAGCCGCCGGGGATATCCTTTTTTTCACCGTGCAGGACGCTGTCCCCGCAAACGATGACTACCTCTGGAAAATGGCATCGGTCCTTGAGGCGAATGAACACGTGAGTGTTTTGACGGCGCGCCAAGAGGTATCCAGCAACGCCGACCTCTACAACAGAATCCACCATCCCCTGATGTATCGGGAAATGCGACTGGAACGGGACTGTTCCTACGGAGGGTTAAAATCCGATCTTTTCTGGTCGCTTACCGCATCGGCACGCCGCCGACTTTCTTTCGTGGATGATTGCTGCGTTTGCATGCCCAAAAACGTCATTCTCCGTCATGGCTACAAGCCGCTCAAGAATGCGGAAGACATCGATCTTGGCGTGCGCCTCATCGAGAGTGGGGAAACTCTTGGCTTCATGCATTCGGCTCCCATGCTTCACTGGCATGATCGCGACGCGGCTCATTTTCTCAAACGTTCGTTTATCGGCGTCGAAGCCATGGTTCGATTCATCAAACGGGAGCCATTCCAATTCGCCCAGGTCGATATCGAATCGTTCGAAGACATCCGCCCGCGCGCGTTGTCTCTCTACGCTGTGATCAAACTTTCCCTTGCACGCTGGCAGGGAAATAGTGGTTTACTGGAATCCGGACTGGAGGGCTACATCACCGCATTCCGGGAGGCCGTCGCCCAATTAAGAGCCTCCGGGTTTACGGCAGCAAGCCCATCGGGAGGAGAGCCGTCTCTGGAAGAGATGTTCACCTCTGTTTTTAGAGAATCTTCCCGCACCGCCAACGAATTCAATTTGGACTCCAATCACCTTTTTCTAAGCTTCAACGAACAGCTAAAAAAAATTGCGACGATCGTCGCATTGGAGGAAATCGATATCGGTCGATGTCCCCAAGAATTCTCCTCAACCCTCTACCGCACCGTCGGCAATATTATCGGAGATTGCCTGGGTGAGTGGATTTTGAGACTCCCCCCCACCGAAGCCCGTGCATTTGCGCCCATCGAACACCTAATGCGGCGAGGCGTCTGCAGCATTTAAAAAAAAGCGACATTATTGGTACGAATTTAGGTCCATTATTATAATATCTGTAACTAAAATGAGAAAGAGAACTTCACCCCTGCGGCGCTCACTCCAGGCTATCCTCCGAGAAACAGACTCCACAGCAGGAAAATCCTATTTCCGGGCGCTCACCCGCGGCTTAACCCAAGAACTCGGGGTGCGTGCCGCCTTCATCAGTCTACATGAAGAGAAAACGAACTCTATTCAAACCCTCGCAGTCGCCCGTGACGGCATGATCCAACCGAACTATGAATTTACGGCTCGAGGCACGCCCTGGCAGGCGGCCCTGACACCCGATACCGGTGCGGTTTTCCATGAAAGTGATTGCCATGAGCGTTATCGGGGATTTAAGGACCGCTGCCCCTTCGCCCTCTCAGAATTCCTAACAGTCCCTTTATATGACGCCAGAAAATCCAGAAATTTCCCGATCGGCCACCTTGGAATTCTTCACGACAGTCGACTATCCTATTCGGAGATGGCGGAGACCTTGCTCCAGGTGTTCGCGGCGCGAACCGAAGCTGAAGTGGCTCGGATCCAGCTCGAAAACCATCTATCGACTTGCAATCTCGAACTCTCCCGCTTCAAAACCGCGATCGACCAGATTCCGGAATCGGTGCTCTTCACTGATACACGCGGGACAATTCTCTACGTTAATCCGGCATTTGAAAACGACACGGGGTATTCCCGCGCGGAGGCTCTCGCAACCGATCCAGGGATATTAAAGAGCGATCTGCACACCCCTGAATTTTACCGGGATATCTGGCGGACCATTCGAAAAGGCGACGCCTGGTCGGGCACACTCTTCAATCGGCGCAAAGACGACACCCTGCTGGAGCAGGACGTGACCATCTCCCCCGTGCGGGATCAAAGCGGTCAGATCGTCAACTACGTCGCCGTCAGCCGCGATATCTCCGACAAACGACGCCGAGAGCGCGCCCTCTTCAGACTGCGCAAGGCGGAAAGCGTCGGGCGCCTCGCCGGCGGCATCGCGCACAAGTTTAACAATCTTCTCACCGGAATTCTGGGCAACGCATCCTTGGCCCTTTTGGATGTGCCCGAAAACTCCTCGCTGCGAGTCTCCCTAGACGAGATTATCGACTCCAGTCGGATTGCCGCGGATTTGTCGGGGAAAATGCTCGCCTACTCCGGCAAAAAACCCTTTTCCAAAATGTCGATCGATCCTAAAAATCTCTTCGAACATACCAACAAACTCATCCAAACGACACTCGCTTCTAACATCAGTCTCGAGTGGGTCCTCCCTGAGGATCTTTCTCCCATGAAGGGAGACGTTAACGAACTGCAGCAAATTCTTCTTGGCATTGTGAATAACGCCGTAGAAGCGATCGGTCACGGGAAAGGCAGCATTAAAATCACCTTCCGAAATATTGAACTCAACGACGAAGAACACAAGTTTAAGCTGAGACCGAACGCTCTTAAATCCGGCTCCTATGTCCAGATTGAAATTAAAGACAACGGCTGCGGCATGGACTCCCGAAGAATGGAAAAAATATTTGACCCGTTTTATTCCACGAAGGCGATGGGTCGAGGGCTCGGCTTGGCATCGGCACAAGGCATCGTCCGCGCCCATTTAGGCAGCATTTCGGTCACCAGCGCTCTCGGCGAGGGAACCGCTTTTTCGATCCTCTTGCCCGCAGTTCGGGCGCAGGCTGCCTCGGAGAATTCCGGTGCGCGGCCGGCGGCGGGACACCGACGCACTATCTTGGTAATTGATGATGAAAGGATTATTTTAAATATGGCTGAACGCGCACTTACGAAGGCAGGCTGGAACGTATTAACCGCCCCAGATGGAAGATCGGGCGTAGAAATTTTTCGTAAATTTCGCCGACAAATTGCCGCGACCTTGCTCGATTTCACGATGCCGGGCCTCAATGGAAGCGAAACCCTCGCCTGCCTCCGGGCAGTAGACCCATTCGCTCGCGTTATTTTCACCAGCGGGTACGCCGCAAGCATGAACCCCAATCAAGACGGCGGCCCGAATGCCGACGCCTATATCCCCAAACCCTATACCGCCCAGGAACTGATTGACACCGTACAGTTGACTGTTGCCCGTCGCGCCAAAAAACTAGCTGCGTGTTAGGTTTTAAGGGGACGCCCCTCGTTCGGAAAAACAATAAGACCCTGCACGGCCTGAATAACCTCATGACCAGCGCTTTATGCAATATCGAGCTCTCGCTGGATGACGCGGTCGGCGATACGCGGGAAATGCTCACAGATGCCCTTTTATCCCTCATGCGGGCGCGAAAACTTCTCGAAGAATTGGGGCAGGAATCGCTCGAATCCGCTAAAGAATCCCTGCCGTTGAGCGGATAACCCTAGGGAAGAGATAAATGCCATCTCTCAAGGAAGCTGCGACTCTAAGATAATAGCAGCATAAGGCCCGGGCATTGTGCCCCGGGCCTTCTTAATTTGGGGAAAAAATCAGGAATCGAGGAGACGGGTAACCGCCGAGGAGAGTTCCTTCGCGTTAAAGGGCTTCGAGAAAAAGGCATCGCAGCTCTTGGCCAGCGTCTTCTTTTTAGCAGGGCTCAAGCGCTCACCGGTCACCACAATAATCTTAATTCCCTTCGTGATCTTGCTTGATTTCAGAACGCGGCACACCTGATGGCCGTCCATAACCGGCATCTTCAGATCGAGAATTAAAACGTCCGGCATTTCCTTGCCAATCCGGACAAGCGCTTCAACGCCGTTGTTGCAGACGGAATAATCCGGTCTGGCGGGATTGCGAGCGAGGATGCGGGAAATTGTCCGCGTGATCACGGGTTCGTCATCAACAACCAGCACCATCGGTCGTTTACCGGCAAGATCCTTCGGGATCGGCATTTCGTACTGCGTCATAAAATCCGTTAATGCTTCCAACGGAATTCGACGGTGGCCGCCCGGGGTTACACGCGCCGCAAGCCTGCCTTTGTTGATCCAATTAATAACCGTCGTATGAAAAACACCACAATGTTTTGCAACTTCGAAGGTGGTAAAGGTTTTGCCCATCGGGCTATTTTACAATTCTTACGTCGGAATGCCAGAGTTCATGACCTTAAATCCGTCTCAATATGATGCCCCCAAAAGACTTCTCTCATCGAGAAGTCCCACGAGGGCTCCGGACTGAGGCGCCACCACGGGCATATTATCGAATCCCCCCCCTGCCATAATGCGTGCGGCGTCGTCCGCCAACAGCTCAGGAGAAACGCAGCGGGGAGACCGAGTCATCACCTCGCAAATAGGCTTGGTCATAAAGTCAGAGTTGATGAGCAAGCGGCGGCGGAGGTCTCCATCCGTAAAAAACCCAACCAAAATTCCCTTCGGGTCCGTCACACACACCGCTCCGGTCCGCGTACGCGTCATCACAAACAACGCGTCGCACACACGCGTCTCGGGTGAAGCCACCGGGCAGTCCTCCCCTTGAAACATGACTGCGGAAACACGCAGGGTTAATCGCCGGCCTAATACGCCGGCCGGATGCAGCAGTGCAAAATCTTCCCGTCCGAATCCCTTTTCCCGCATCGCGCATAATGCCAACGCGTCCCCCAAGGCCATCGCCGCTGTGGTTGAAGCCGTAGGGATCAAGCCAAACGGACCGGTCTCTTCCCTCACCGGAACAGACAGCACCAATCCCGCCAAACACCCCAAGCGGGAACTGCTGTTGCCCGTCATCGCCGCAACAAAATACCCCCGGGAGACGACCTGCTCCACAAATCGACATACCTCTTCGGTCGCACCCGAATGCGACAAGGCTAAAACGATGTCTCCGGGACACAAAACCCCGATATCCCCGTGCAGGCATTCCACCGGATGCACAAACAGCGCCGGCGTTCCCGTTGAGGAGAAAGTCGCCGCGATCTTCCGGCCGACCAAACCCGATTTTCCAACACCGACCACAACCACGCGCCCCCTGAGCGCCCCCATCCGGTCGACCATTTGGATAAACGACTCGCCCAGCCCATTGGCCGCGGCGAGGACCGCCTTTGCCTCATCCTTTAAGACCTGACGGCCCGTCTCGACCATTGCCTTCTTTGAGGCGCTCAACCCTAAAGCCATTCTGATTTATCCGTTTCATCGCGGAGAAAATAAACCTGTAGGCTAAAGAAATTTTCATCCCCAGCGGATAATCCGCCTATGGATGACTCCGCACTGCTCGAGGCCCACGGTTTTACGACCATGATGGAAGCAAGAACAACGACCCGAACTGCCCACAGCCCACCCGTCGCCTACCGCTGGGGCGAAGGAACTCTGGAACGCATCAGGCATCGTGTTTCCCAGAACTAGGCTGATCTCCTTCCTTCTCCTATTTTTCCCGCAAACAACCCTCTTTTCCGAACAGGGAACCGCACCGGTGCCGGGCACGCGTGCACCCAGCTTAAATGAGGCAGTGGATTTAATTGCGGCAGGGCTGGCCCAATCGCATCGGTCCACAGCAGCGGTAACGGTTCTTGCATTCACGCGACCGGACGCGTCGGCGGCCCCACTGGGGAACTTGGTCGCGATTCGTTTAACCGATTCCCTCCAGCGCACCGGACGCTTTACCCTTGTGGACAGGGTCTCCACAGCAAAATTAATGCGGGAAATTCAATTCGGGCTAACCGGGGCCGTGGACCCCGCCAGCGTCCAAAGGATCGGGAGACTGACAGGAGCCGCCTACCTCGTGGCGGGCACCTTGATCCCGAATTCCGGAAAAATCTTCTGCGATGCGCGGCTCATCAACGTTGAAACAGGAGAAATCTCAGCGACGGCACGTGCGGAATTTGAGGCAGAAAAACCGCCGCAGACTCCGGAACAAAGCAAACCATCCCCTGTTAAACCGGCGGAGGACGACGCCCTCAAATCAGCGGTCAAGAAGCTTTCACTGGCAATGGCACGGCTTGAACGCGACCGCACCCTGCAAACGCACGCTTCAAGCCTAACGGCGCGCATCCCCTTTGTAATCTATGACGCGATCAGCGAAAATACAGACGCGCTGCGCCATCTCGCGCGCCAAAAAACAAACAGCAATCGACATCGGGAGGTTTGGGAGGCGCGGGCCGCGCTGCAGCGGCTCGCGGGAAACTGCGCTGAAGCTGAAAGAATATATTCTCACCTCCTCAAAACCCAACCCAGCCCCCACTCCTATCTCGGCCTGGCCTTATGCATCGGCGGGTCCCGCGGCATCGCATACGCCAAAAAA
>NVTF01000093.1 GCA_002401485.1 Elusimicrobiota bacterium
GTGATGCCCTTAATCCCGGCCAACCCTTCCCGGTACATCGCCGCATTTTTCTGCCGTTTTTTTGTCCACGCTTCTAAACAATCCAACTTCACCAGAAGCATGGCGGCCTGCACTTCATCCAAACGCGAATTCGCGCTCCACTCGACGCATTCATCCCGGCTCTTAAGACCCATGTTTCGCAGCAGCCGCACGCGGTCCGCGAGTTTTTTATCGTTGGTTGTTAACACGCCGCCATCACCGCAGGCGTTGAGCGTCTTAAGCGGGTGCAAACTGAAGCAGCCCAGCGTCCCCATGGATCCGGAGCGACGGCCTCCGTTGGACGCCAGTACCGCCTGGGCGCAATCCTCAATCACAGCGATGTTGTGTTTGTCGGCAACGGCCAGGATAGGGTCCATGTCCGCCGTCTGTCCCGTCAGATGAACCGGAAGGATCGCCTTGGTCTTATCCGTAACAGCCGCCTCCAACTTTCCTGCATCGAGATTGTAGTCCTCACCGACATCGACGAAGACCGGCGTTGCCCCAACTATTTTAATGCTCGACGCTGTGGAGATAAAAGAGTTCGGTGCGGTAATCACTTCATCCCCCGCCGCGACCCCGACAGTGCGCAAGGCAAGAATCAGCGCGTCCGTTCCCGAATGCACCGCTACCGCATGGTCAACCCCGCACAAGGCCGCAAATCTCTTTTCGAATTCCTCTCCCCTGGGCCCCAAAATGAAGTGTCCGGAATCAATCACCGCCGCCACGGCCGCCAACAGCTTCTCTTTGAGCGGTGCGTGCTGCGCGGCGATGTCAACGTAAGGAATCATTCGTTAGCCCGCGATAAACCAAAAGAAATCACCGGTATAGCCGACCTCGGCGAAAATTTTCTGCCAATCATCAACGTGCATCTTGGTCAGCGCGGTTAAATTCCATTTCTCAAGACGTTCGTTTTCATGGTCATTGCGCCAGGCGTCAACCACGAGGAAGGCGTGTTTGCGCGAAACCCGCTGAATCTCCTTGATGGCTTCTTTGCAGTCCGCCAGCTCAAGATTATGAACCGTGTTGACGGAAATCACGAGGTCAAAGGAGTCATCCTCGTACGGCAGCCATTTCGCATTGCCTACCTTTAAAAACTCAGCAACATCCGGAATGGAATTTGCAATTGCATATTCAGAGATGTCGATGCCGGCAACCGTCATCTTCGGCGCCATTTCCTTAAAATCGTGAAGCATAAACCCTTTGGCGCAGCCTACGTCCAGCACGCTCGAATCCTCAGCCAATTCATAGTGGTCGCGAAACAAGCGAACGGTATCATGCCAATACTTCGAGTTATAGCCGAAGCCGCCATAGCCGTACAGGCGATTGCCGTCAAAAAAGTCTTTGCCGAACTGACGGGCCAATTGTCTCTGCTCCGGAGTGATGAGCGCCGCGCGTTCATCAATATTGCGCTTAGTCTTCGGGTACAGCCGCATCATGTCGATTTCAGCCATTGATCTTCTCCTAAAAAGGTCCCGTAAAACTTTTATCCGGCAAATCCCGAGGTTCCGCCGGGCGCGGGAGGTCGAGTCTTTTCAAATTGAGCCCCACCGCCTCGGCGGCGGCAGTCGCCAGGTCGCTCGCGGTCGGATAACAAAGCGGAGAAAGATTCTGCGCCGTCGGAACCGGACAATCCGCCTGGCCAAAGCGCCGCGGGGCCGCTTTCAGATCTTTAAAGGCGCGTTCGCTCGCGATTGCAACCAGGTCACTGGCTAATCCTCCCTGCAGCACCCCCGTATCAGCGGCGATCAGCCTACCCGTTTTGCGAACGGAACGCAGTAATCCTTTTTCATCAAGAGGACGGATCGTCCGCATGTCCAACACTTCGGCAGACACGCCCGCTTTCGCCAAAGATTCGGCCGCACGAATCGCTTCGAGAACCATATGCGACGTCGCCGCGATCGTAATGTCCTTACCGGAGCGCACAACTCGCAATTTCCCGATCGGAGTTGTGTAATACCCTTTTGGGACGGTTCCTGAAATATTATGGAGCCACCGATGCTCAATAAAAATAACCGGGTTATTGTCTTCGATACTCGCAAGCAAAAGCCCTTTGAAATCCTCCGCCGTCACCGGCATAACGACTTTAAGACCGGGGATATGCCCGAACCACGCCTGAAGACTCTGCGAATGCTGCGGCCCTTGTCCCCACCCGCGCCCGATCACGATGCGAATCACCAAAGGAATGCCTTGCTGCCCGCCGAACATATAACACCACTTCGCGGCCTGAGTGGCGATTTGGTCCATCGAGAGCAAAGCGAAATCCAAGCGCTGATGCATGAGAATCGGGCGCATGCCCACAAGCGCGGAGCCGGTCGCAATTCCGGTCATCCCGTTTTCCGCCGTCGGCATATCGAGAATTCTGGACCCGTATTTTTTCTCCAAGCCCACGGTGGTCCCGAAGAGCCCACGCGGATCGGTCGCGCCAAGGCCCATGATGTAGACACGTTTATCGCGCGCCATCGCGATGTCGAGCGCCTCGCCGATCGCCTGGGTTACCTTCAGGGTTCGACTCATCCGTCGCCGCTTCCGGCGTAAATATTTTTAAAAAGGACGCTCTTGTCTGGAAACGGACTCGCCTGGGCAAAGTTAACGGCCACTTCGACCTCGGCTCGAATGTCGGCTTCAATATTTTTTAAGTTATCGGCCGTAACGATTTTATCCTTCAATAGCCGCTTGCGGGACCGCAGCAGAGGACATTTCTTCTTCCAACGCTCAAATTCCGCCTTCGAGCGGTAGCCGAGATCATTGTCATAACTCGCCCCGCAATGCTCCAGCCAGCGATACGTCGCAAATTCAAGAAAGGTCGGCCCGCCGCCGCGCCGCGCCTTCGTCGCCGCCGTCATACTCATGCGATACACCTCTTCTGGATCGTTCCCGTCCCCTTGAAGACTTTCGATGCCGTAGGCGCGAACATGATCGGCGATCACGCGCCCTGCAGGCTGCCGCACCGACAAGGGAGAATAAACCGAATAGAGATTGTTCTCGCAGACAAAAAGAACCGGTAATTTCTTCAGTACCGCGAAGTTGACGGCTTCATGGAAAGCCCCCTCCTCCGTCGCTCCGTCCCCGAAATAAATCGCGGTCACCTTTTTATCACCGCGCATTTTAGAACCGAAGGCTGTCCCCACCCCGATCGGAATGGTGCTGGCCACAATCGGTGTTGCGCCCAAGAACCCGGCCTCCCGATCAATCAAATGCATCGATCCGCCCATGCCGGAGGCGCAGCCGGTTTTCTTTCCGTAAAACTCGGCGAACATCCGATTCATGTCGCCGCCCTTGGCAAGATAATGACCGTGCGAGCGATGACCGCTCATGGCATAATCATCGGGGCGAAGCGCAGCGCTCACTCCCACCGGGGTCGCTTCCTGGCCGATGCTGAAGTGCACGGGACAGCGCATCTCCTGTTCCGGGTAGAGCTCCACAAGGCGCTCCTCGCAAAGACGCAGACGCAGCATGCTGCGATAAAGGTCGCGCCGTAATTTGGCGGGCAGCGCTTTTACTTTAGGCATCGCTCTTTCATCGTGCGAATGTTGTAGTAGCGCGGGTTTTCCATCGAGTCGATGAGACGGCCGTCACGCAAGGCTTCGACCAATCCCTTAATCGCGTCTTCGATCGTTCGTTTCGGGGTAAAACCCAAATCCGTTTTAATTTTATCCGCGGTGATGTGGTAGGAGCGATTGTCGTCGCTGGGGGTGGTTTCGATGGAAACCGCCTCACGATCAGGAATCGCGCGCTCTACGACGGCCTTTACCATCTTGGCGATGTCAGCGACGGTATAATTTTCGTAGCCGGCGTTATAGGTTTTCCCGGAGATTTTTTCTCCCGGCAGCTCCAACGCCAAGGCGTATAAATCGACCATGTCATCAATGTGGAGATTCGGGCGCATTTGCTCGCCGCCGAAGACGAGAATTTTTCCGTTGGTCACCGCGTGATTGGTCAAAATGTTCACGGCCAGATCCAAGCGCTGACGAACGGAATACCCGCATACCGTCGCGGGACGCAGAATCAAGGTCTCCATTTTGTCGAAGGCGACCTCAGCAAGCACCTTCTCACATTCGGCCTTAAACCGGCTGTAGTCCGTCAAGGGATTGAGGGGATGATCCTCGTCGACGTTGGCGACCTCGCTGACCCCGTAGACGCTCGAACTCGAAGCATAAACGAATCGCCGAACCTTCGCCGCGATGCACTGCTCCACAAAGGGCTGAAAACAATCATAATTAATGGATCGGCCGAGATCGGGATTTAATTCAAAACTGGGATCGTTGGAGATGCAGGCGAGATGAATCACCGCGTCACAACCCGCGACCGCTTTTCCGGTCGCTTGCAAATCACGGACGTCGCCCTTGATTATGATGAGCTTCTCATGACCGCGAACCGCGTCGAAAACCTCTTCGCCGTAGAGAAAAAGATCATACACCACGACCTCGTGATCACGCCGCAGCAATTCGGGAACCAGACGGGACCCAACGTATCCCGCGCCGCCAACGACCAACACCTTCATTTCAGCAGCACCTCAATGTGTTTATAGAGCGGAACGCGCTCAATGAAACTGCGATGTCCGACGGTCGCGACCGCACGCGCTCCGACCGCATTGCCGACAAACCCGACCACCTCGCTGGGCATTCCTGCGGCAACGCATAACGACGTCACGGCGAAGAACGCGTCTCCCGCGCCCATACGGTCGACGACCTGGCCAGCCAAGGCCGGAACCTCGCTTAAACCTTCTTCACGGCTATAGCACAAACTTCCGCTTTTACCGCGTGTAACCGTGAAATTTCGCGCCTTTAACTTCTTGGCGACCGCACGCGTCATTTTGCGAACATCCCCGACGCGATCGCGGGTTTCCAATCGGATTTCGTTTTCCGCAACGCAGAAATAATCAGCGCGCGGGTAACGCGAGACGGTGTGATAACCGATATTGCCGGCATTGGACTGTGTATTGACCGCCAGAAATTTCGAATGCCTGGTAACGATCCGGATCGCTTTTTTATCCAAGAGGCCGTGTCCGAAATCGACAACAATCACAACGTCATACCGCTGGACTTCGCGCTTAAGCGCCGCATGAAGCTTCTTCACATAAGCCGCGGGGCCGGGCGCTTCATCCATCTCATAGACCGTCAACATCTTGGTAAAAAAGTAATTTTCGACAAAACGCCGCTTCACAATCGTGGGTGCGTCCGGCCGCATGACAAGTATCGGCTTCACATTTTTCGCCAGCGTCTTGCGCACAAACGACTCATGAGAATTGATCGATCCCAAACTCGTGACAAGCCCGACCTTATCGCAAAAGTTAGCCACGTGGTTGGCCACGGCAAGAACGCCGCCGGCAAATTTCTCCGTCGAAAGATGCTTTACCGCCAACATCGGCTCTTTGGAAGACTTGCCGATCGCTCGGCAGTATTGATATTCGTCGATGATGGCTTCGCCGACAACCAGCACCTTCATCTTGCGCAGCGTCTCGAGCCCCGCAATGACATCATCTGCGGAATGCCGCTTTGCAAAGGACAACAAGTATTTTTGCACGTCTTCGGGGAAGGGCGACAGCTGCCAGTTGATAAGTTTTGAGGAACTATAGGTCGCGTCCTTGGTGTATTCGATTCGGCCGCGCACCTTGCGCACGGCAGCCTCTTCGCGGACAATGCCTCCGGTTCGATCCTTGCGTTGGTCCCGGTAGTCCGGGCCTTTGGCGTAAATCGACGGACGCACCAGGGCGATTGTTTTTTCCGCGCTGGGCCATTTATTAACAGCCACATAATCAACACAGGAAAGCGCCGCAATGGCCTTGGCGCGAAGATCGTCGGAGAACATCGGCCGGCCGGGACCTTTATTAACAAACCCATCCGGTGTTAAGGTCACAACCAGCATATCGCCCAAACGGCGCGCCGATTCAAAATGCTTGATGTGCCCGATATGGAGCAGGTCGAACACGCCGTGGCAATGAACGACGCGTTTTCCGTTTTTCTTCGCTGCCGCCGAACGGGCGGCCAGATCCTCGAGCGAGAGAACCTTGCCGTTTACGCGCTTAGATGTTCGAACCATTCCTTACTGGCCTCGCTAATCGTTTCTTTATTCCAGACGGGAGCGTCACGCCATAGGTCGATATTATCGAGCATGATTTTCACTCCCCCCTCAAAGGACACGCTGGAACTCCATCCGATTCGGCTTTTGATCTTAGAAATGTCGGCGAAGGTGGAGTCCGGCTCTCCCGGACGTTTGGGCAAACTGATTTTATCCCCGCCCAACAATTCGACCAGGCGATTCACGCTGTAGGTGCCGCCGGACCCGACATTAAAAACCTCGCCCACCGCGTCGGACTCCGCCATACGAACGAAGGCATCGGCAACATCGGTGACAAAGGTGAAATCGCGGGTTTGTTCGCCATCCCCGACGATGGTAAAGGGTTTTCCGGCCAGTTTTTGAGCGAGGAAAACACCGAAGACCGCTCCATAGGCGCCCGTTGTGCGCGAACGCGGGCCGTATACATTAAAAAGCCGAAGCGAGGTCACGGGCAATTGATACACCTGCGCCCAATGCAGCGCGTACGATTCCCCCAAATACTTCGTTAAGGCGTAGGGATATTGCGGTTGAATCGGCGCGGTTTCCGGGGTCGGGGTCACCTCGGCGAGGCCGTAACAAGAAGACGAAGCGGTGTATAAAAAACGTTTAATGCCCGCCCCGCGGGCCGCTTCCAGGACGGATACGGTGCCATCCACGTTGGAACGATGGTAGTCCAACGGTTTTTGAATGGAAGGAACAATGTCAGCCAAGGCCGCCATATGAAAGACCCAATCGACGCCGTCAAAACATTTACGGACGGCTTCGGCATTATTGATATCAGCCTCGACCAGGGAAAACCGTTTCTCTTCCTTCAAATGCTTCAGATTTTCCGGTCGCCCGGTGACAAAATTATCGAGCGCACAAACAGAATGCCCGTCTTTTAGGAGACGATCCACGAGATGGCTTCCAATAAACCCGGCCCCTCCCGTGACAACAACTCGTTTAGGACCCGTTTCTTCCTTTCCCATGCCGCTAAGAGGCTATGTTATAAAGAAACGCCCTAAAAAGGCACGTTTATTTGGAACACGGAGTCAGTCTTCGTAGCCTGCCAAATCCTGAAGAATTGCGAGTAAGTTTTCAGGGGTAAAGGGAACAGGAAGAAAACGGTCTGCACCCGCTTCCAGCGCTTTTGTCCAAATTTCACTGGGTCCAATCGCGGAATTTAAGATCAACTTGGGGCGGGGAATTCGGGATTCCTGTACGATTTGTTCACACAGCGCGATTCCGTCCACTTGAGGCATTTCGTAGTTGAGCACTACGATTTCCGGACGGAAGGAAAGCACTGCCGAGTAGGCCTCGCTGCCGTCTCCCGCCGTGCGCACCTCGAACGGAAGGCCTCGTAAATGAATAATCGCCCAGATCAATTCGAGAGTATCAGGATCATCGTCGACAGCGAGAAGCCGGATCAGGCGATCACGCTCACGGCCGCCTTTTTCGTCTCCAGCAACCCAAAATCCACTGAGCAGCTCCCCCATATTCCCCTCCTCATGACGTCCGGGAGGGGCCTCCAAGCGATACCATAACTATGACCTTAAACCGATTTAAATCCCGAAGGATCAACGAAGAGGTTGCGAATTCTGCTTCGCACCAACAATCCAGGCCCTTGGGCCCAATCTTCAAGGGGCCATTCGCGGCTACCTTAAATTCGCCTCCGGGAGCACCGTATAAGCATGACACCGAGGCACTTGCTTGCAGCGCTGCTCATCGGACTGGGGTCGGCGGCTCAGGCCGGGTCCGATCCGAATTGGGATGGAGCGGTCTTACGCAAGGGGCAGGTTTCCGGAGATGTGCGCGCCGAGAGAACTTATTCGAGGAAATCCCGGTTGCGCACACAAAAATCTCACCCCGAAAAGGGATTTCGACGTTCAACAATTCCTGCGCCTGCCGCAGCACCCTTTATTCCGCCCGGGGAATTCCGGCCGGCTCGGAAATCAAAAAAAACCGCGTCCCGCTCAATCGGCCGAACCCTTGGCGTGATTGGCGCGTCATCCATCGGCGTCGGATTATTTTTTTTGATCCCGAAGGCGAAACGACCGGTTCGCTTCACGCGGCTTCGCCATCGGTATCTCTTACCGCCGCCCGGTGATGAATTCAGGCCGCCCACGATGGGTCCGCTTCCCGAAAGTTCGGTACCTCCCAAATACGTCACACCGCCGCCCGCTGACTTAAAATACGTGAGCCCTTGGTGGGCCATCACGATGCACGAACAACGCGCCATCGACCGATGGTCCGAAAGCCCTGAACGGGAATTAGGAATACACTCCCTGGAGGCATGGCTCGACGCACACGCGGAGACACTCCTCCAGGTGGATGTAGAATTACTAAAGAAAAAAATCAGCCGAAGCGTTTAGTTCGCGATCCGGCAGATGTCCTTGGCGCGCGGTCGGCGACCGGTTTGTTTGACCACCCGCGCGATCGAACCCTCACCAGACACACCGAGAGGGCCAGTCACACGCACGCTCCCAAGGGGCTCTTCCTCATGGCCAAGCACGAGACCCGTGGTCGGATCCATAATCTTCTTGCCCAAAGAGAAACAATCGAGTTCCTGGCCGGTTTCGATCCCCATATTCGGGCCCGCGTTGAGATAGACACTATCCCCTTTCACACCGGCGATGCGGCAGGTCCACGGTCGTTTGCTGACCTGGGAAACAATGTTCTCAATAAACTGCACGATGGCCTGGCGAAGCGCCTTACCTTCAATCGTCTCATCGTAGCCGCCGCGACCGCCCAGACCCAAAAACGAACCTTTCTTGTTCTTGGCAATACCTGTCCCGGAGTCGGCGTAAATAATCTGGCCGGTCTCCGCATCAACGATGCGGATATCAACAACGGCTTCGGCAACCTGACGCTTGGACTGGACTATCACATATTCGGAACCTTCTTTCTTAACCCCGAATTCGGAAATCGACCCGGTGACGATCGCATCGAGACCAAGAATTTTCCCGACCTTAACCGCCGTACGCGCATCAATCGCACCCGAAGCCTGCAGCTTTTGTTCTCCTAAAATTTTGTTGAGCTTATCCCGCTCCACCACAACAAAACGCCCGGTTTTCACGAGTTCGGTGACGAGAATATCCGACGCCGCGCTCCCAAGACGTGAGCCATAGGCGGTCTTATTCACGAAATCGACAACGCCGATCCGGCGCTTGGGGCCTACATATTTGGAGTCATAACGCTTCGTGACATTCGCACTCGCGGTCTGTTTATGGCGACTGGTCGTGCGCGTCGCACACGCTGTTCCAAGTCCGGCAATCACAATCAACGATAAAATCCGCTTCATCAGTGTCTTCTCCTTGGGAACGATCTCATAACCTGGGCAACCGCCCGGCGCGACTCACGATCCAACGGCTTTCCGAATGCCTTCTCTACGGCGTTTTCCAGCACACCCGTCAAAAAAGCTTGTTTCGCTCGCTTCTTACTGAAAGCCCCTATTGTTTTTTCTACGCGTCCAGAATTCTCCCAAAGATGCTCTCCGGTCTTCGCATCCACAAGAGAGAGCGTCAAATCCACGATTCGACGCCGTACAAAACCAACATTTTGATCACTAAAATCTTCGACATTGCCGACAACATACCGTGTGACGCCCAGGGCGTTTCCAACTATCTCCGAACGGACACTTCGCAACTGCCCGCCATCGGAAATCCCGATCTTTCTCAACGCGTCATCCACCGCTTCCAGCGGAATCGGATTGTATCCAAGGCGTGCGAGCTTTTTTTGCACATACTCCCGAAGGAGTTCCGGACCACGCAGACTTGTCGCCATACTATCGAAGGGCAGCAACGCGATATCACCCTTCAATTCGGGAACCGGCCTCTCGGCGATCGGCTTCGAACCCGCACACGCAGTTAATAGGGCTGCGAGCGCGAGCGCTCCTGCCCGCCTCATTTTCCGGCTTCGACTTCTACACGATACGACGATATCGAGCGAACCTTGAGCCCGAATTTTCCAAGCGTTGGAAGCATCTTGGCCAGTTCTTCGCCCGTCACCCCTTCGGTCGTCACCTGCAAAACAGCGGCGCCGTCGTTGTAGCCGCTTAAAGAAGCCGCTGCGATATCCGGCTGCAGACGCAGGGCCTCGGTAAGCTTTTGGACTCCCTCCACATCGGAGAGGCCTTTGACCAAAATGGAGACTTCGATGCGGGACGCGAGCAATTGGCCGAGTTCGTCGCTCAATTCCTCACCCGCGAGCAAGCCGGTGTTTTCAAGAGCTTTTTCGCGCGCGACTGTTGCCACAGGGTCGAGCCCCGAGGCTTCCCGCGTTTTAGTCGCAATGACCTGAGACGTCTCGGGTTTGATCGCCTGCAGCGTCACCCGTGCCCGAAAGGAACGAAACCCCCCGAGATTCACATCACGCAGTTCATGCACGGAAGCGTCGCCGAGAATCACAAGATCAGCGCCAAGATCGCGCCCGATGCCGGCGGCGGCAGAGGCATTGGCAACGTCCTTGCCTTTAAACCGAGAAAGGGCGGCGCTGTCGATCACCTTAAACCCTTTCTCCAGCAGCGCCTGCCGAACCGCTGACGCGGCACTCGTTTCACGTTCGGCCGACCAACGTCCCGCACTCGTGATCATCACGGCGACCGATGGATTGCCGGGCGGAGGCGGAGGGCGCATGAGGCCGAGATTTTTCAGGTCCTTTCCGATTTTCCGGTACAAGACAAGCGCGCGGATGCGGGTCTTATAAAATCCACCCTCCTCGCGCTCGTCGATAACATCGTATTTGCGAATATAGCCGGACACGTCGGCCAGAATATTCTGGTTGACGGTCACAGCCATCGCCACGCGCGTTTTAGCCGAGATGTAGACACCCACGACCCGCTCCACCGCCTTCTTCTGAGCATCGGTTAAGGACCGCCGTTTGGTACTGAGCAGATCCTTCGGATCGTGGGGCGTCCACCCCTCCGCCTCAGTCACTTCCCCTTCTTCGTTTGGCCCCAACGTAAGCCGTGAACCGGAACATCCAGCGACGGCCAAGGCTAAGACGAGAAGCGAAAGCGCACGCGGCGTTATGCGCATTTACTTAAACTTCACACCGAGCATTTTCGAGGCACGTTTTCGCGGGAGACGAATCGTCACAACCGCGCCATCATCCGCCATGAACTCGGTCTTAATGATCTCGGCGCCCTTGATCATATGATTGAGCGTTTCAACCATCTTCTGATCACCCATGATCGACATGTCGACGGTCTGACCGGACTCGAGGTTGGCCCCCTTAATCATTGTCAGCAATTCGTTATGGGCCTTAATGATCGCGGCATCGCGAGACAGTGCGCGACGCTGGGTCGCCGTCGGCAGTTTCGGATCCGCTGCGGCGATGCCGAGCGCTTCAAAATACTTGCGCTTGATCGTGTCCTGACTGATCACGTCCACAAGCTCTCCGTCCTTCACGAGCCTTTTCGAGCGGCAGGCGGAGAATCCAAACCCGACCACCAAGACGAACGCCGCCAAGACTTTTCCATTGTAGTTCAGCATTTTCTTCCTCCTAGTCCGTCTCAAGTGTTTTTAACCGCGACCGGCGTATTCCTACGCTCGGTCGGCACCATAAAAAAGAACCGAGTCCCTTTTCCCGCTTCCGATTCAAACCAAATTCTTCCGCCGTGCCGGTCAATAATCTGCCGGCAAATCGCAAGCCCCAGACCGGTCCCCGGGGCGGGACCGTCATTGTCCGCGCGATTGGATGCCCTAAAGAACTTTTCAAACACACGCTCCTGCTCCTTCTTAGGAATACCGATTCCCGTGTCCGCAACACGGACGAGAAGCCCCTCCCCCTTATTCTCAATGCCAACAGACACCGAGCCACCCTCGGCTGTGAATTTTATCGCGTTTGACACCAGGTTGTCGAACACCTGACCGATCCATTGTTCACTGCCGCGGACCGGCGGCAGGTCTTCGCCAGCTTCGAGAGATAGTATAACGCCTCGTTCCTCTGCCGCAAGGCGCTGGCTGTCAACGCAATTACGAGCGGCCTCCACCAAATCCAGCCGGTGGAGAGCTATTTTCAGCCCCCCCTCGAGCTTGGAAAGGTCCAGGAGGTCGGCAACCAGCAAATGGAGGCGATCTGCAGCGTTTTTAACGATTTTAAGGAAACGGACCTGCTCATCGGTCAAATCTCCTGTTTCCCCTTCCAGCAAAACGGCCAAAAAGCCTTGAATCGAGGTAAGGGGTGTTTTGAACTCATGGCTCACAGTGGAGACAAAATCGTCCTTCATCGAATGCAAATGCTTGAGCTCAACATTGGACTCATGCAGTTTCTTGGAAAGGACCGCACTTTCTATAAGAACCGCCGCCTCTTCCGCGATGACCTGAACGAAACTCACGTGTTCCGGCTTAAACAGATCCTGCTTAAAACTCCCGACTCGCATCACACCGATGCGCCGACTTTCAATTCTAAGCGGAACAATCATCAAGGAACTTACGTTCCACAGCTTGGCGTAATGCGAAATGACCTGAGGATCATTTTGAGCGTCACCGGTCACGAAGGGTTCTCCCGTACTAAAAACACGAACGGAAGAGGCTTCTTTGGTTGAGAGCGAGATCCGATAGCGGCCTTCCGGGCCGTCATCCACGCCATGGGCGCCGGGTTGGGTAACGAGTTCGCCCGTTTCATCATCGAGCAGCAAAAACTCACAGATATCGGCCTCCAGCGATTTCGCAACCAACGCGACAATGGCGCTCAACACATCGGGCTGATCCGGATGATCCGAAATAATATCGGTCACCTCCTTCACCGTGTTCATTTCCTTCGCGCGCTGAATCAACTGAAGATTTGTTTCATCCAACCGCTGCATCGTCACATCCAAGCCGCCCTGCAGCTGCTCGCGCGCCCCTTCCAAATCCCAAAAACGTGCGGCGCGATCGGCCATTGATGAGAAATACGCGGCGAGCGTCGCAAGCGGCTCCGCGTGACGTTCGGCGGCAGCGGATTCCTGCCCGCCAACGGCCCCAATCAAACCCCAAAGCCGCCCTCGGGTTCCCCACGGAATTAATCGCAGCGACCGCCCCCCCCGAGTGGAAAGAAGGCGGCCGACATCTCCCGGAAGATCCTCACTCCAGAACGCCCCTCCTTCTTTCTCAGAGGCCTGCACCCACAGATCATCCTCAAGATTTAAGTCCGCCATCTCGAGAGATTCAAGGATTCCCGTTCTCACGGCGAGTTCGCCGTCGGTCTTCTCAAAGGATCCAATCTCGTCGCGTCGAATCCAAACAAAAAGATCGACGCCGCCAAACCGAGCGAGGAAACGGTCTACTCCGAACTGAATGGATTCGGACAGAGCCTCTGGCGTTTCCGGCAGCGGGTGCGCTTCGAGCAATTCCTGCGAAAATGTCCCCCGCTCACTCCAATCCAATCGTTCACGATGCAGGCGGGCTTCGGTGGGCAAAAGCAGTCGAAACTTCAATTGCCAATAAATGGCGCCCAGTCCGACAATCGTTGCAGCGGTGAGCGCGGCGGCCAATTCGTTCATGCCGCAACTCCGAAGGAGGGTTCAGGCTGGAGATCAAGAAAGGCGTGGAGATGGTATTTGGGATCATGAACACGTTGATACGGAACCCATGCCAGCGGCACTTCCCCATCCGCCAACAAATGCTGAAGGACATAACGGGAGTCCCCCTCGTTGTCCGCTAACGCCGCGCCCGGTTGAGGCCCCAAAACCAAAACGGCATCCGCGCCCTCCTGATAGGCCTCCTCGGCCAAAACAAAGGGAACCGTCGGTGCGGGATCAATCGCGTACGGCTTTCGAATCGCTTCCGAGAACGGCCAATCCCAGGCCTGGGTTTGGGCCGCCGCGGCAACCTGACGCAGCGTCCACTCTGCATGCGCCTCCTGTCCTTGTGGATACAGAAGAACCAGATAACGCGACCCTCCCGCAGGAGAGGGCAGTTCCTTCGTTTTAGACTCCAGATCCGCCGCGGCAGTGACCTGGGCTTCTCCCGCATCCGGCTGAAATAACGCCCCCAAAAGATCGGAAAGTCCGACAGGCACCCCGGTCCTCGCTTTCAGGTCCTGAAGGATGAGCGTCCGACGCAGGATAAGCCCGAGCGAATTAAAATCCTTACATGCCGCCTTCGCAAATTGGTTGATTTCTTCGTCCTCCCCGATCAAGCAGCAACGTTCCAGCGCCGATTTCACAATCGCATCCTGTTTTTCCGCGCTGGGTCCCTTCAATTCCACCGATTGACCTCCCGCGATCCGGATCTCCAGCGCCTGTTCAATCGCCGCCACCATCGCGGGCGAGTACGCGGAGGAGAGGATGATCTGTTTTTTGTCGTCGCAAAAAATCTTAAAAAGCCCGGCGAGTTGAGTCCGATTATGATCGGCAATTCCCATAAACTGGATATCTTCCACGATGAGGACGCGTGCCTTTTTCGCGAATTCTTCCATCTCGGAAAATCGATTCGTCGAGATCGCCCATGCGGCTGCACGGGCAAGCCGCGCCCCGCTCGTAATCCAAATGGGCTCTTGGGGGCTTTGCTGCTGAAGCTTGTCGGCCAATGCGTGCAGCATATGCGTCTTGCCGCTGCCCGGAGAACCTGAAACATACAACGGCTGATATAAAGTCCCGGGACTGGTAATAATTGACATTCCACCCGCGTGCGCAAAACGGTTAAAAGCCCCGACGATAAAATTATCCAACGTGAGCGAATTATCGCGAACAGTCTGCCCGCCGAACAACGGCATCGCCGCAAGCCGCTCGAGCCCGGAAGGCCCTCCTCCACCGACCGCTCGCTGCGCGGAATCAATCGGAACCGGATCGGGTGTTGTGGGGGAAGCGCCGGCACTTTCCTCCAAGCGTCCTGCAATCGGCGGACCCTGCCCCGCGAACGGTCCCATGGCCCCCGGCATGCCTAAATTCAATACATCCGGGGCTGCGTCTGCAGGAACTTCCGCGTCAGGCTTGGGTACCGCTGAAACAGTGGTCTCGCCGCCCGATAAATTTAATCCGGCAATGGGTTTGCCGATTTCGGCAGACACACTGGCGGGCGCATCAGCGGCGGCCGGGATCGGGGTTTCTTCAATAGGAGCGGGGGCGTTGCCGGAAGCCACCGCAATTTCAATCGGCAGTCCTCCTCCGTCATCGGTCGCCGGGGCAGCTTTCGGCGCGGGCGCTTCTTCAGGTTCTGCCGTCACACCCCCATGGGGACTGATCAAGCGAAGCTCCGATTCAATATCCAGGAGATCATCATCGCTGAGCTTTCGAAGTGAGAGACTGAAATTAAAAGTCTTGTTTCCTCTCTCCTTCTTAGGCCGGCCGCAAACCGCGCCGAGTTTGCGAATCAAACCGTGAACATCGGACAGCGAACCCTTCACATACAGGAGCCGCCGACTCGGATCCCTTTTCGTCGGGGACTCCTCAATCGACCAACGCGACAACATCCTAACCCGCCCTCAGCAGCATCAATTCCAACAACAGTTCAATAGCGGAGGTTCGTTTCCCGACCTCATCCGGCGAAAATTTTCGATAGGAGATGTCTTCGTCATCACACAGGCCCTCGATATCCGCCGCTTGGTCATACGAAAGACCTTCGAGGATAGCGATCACACCAACCGTTTTTGTTTTTTTCAAATGTCCCAAGAGATCGGTCGGCCGCGTCGTTGGTTTTATGACTGCTACCACCGACTTGTGCAGGTAGAGCGGTTTCTTGGAAACCGTTCCCGCAACGGAATTCAAAAACTCGATTAACTTCTCCATGGAAGCCTTCTGGCTTTCCGAATAAATGTAAGCAATACGCCGAATTTGCCCTTCGGGTGTTTTTTTAGGGATCGGCTCCGGATCAATCTGAACATCGCCGGAAGGCGCAGGAGCGGGCGCGGCTATCTCTTCAGCGGCGGGCGCAGATTCCGAAGCAGCGTCTTTTGCGTCGGCCTCGACTTTCGCTTTAGCGTCTGCTTCCAGCTTTGCTTTAGCGTCTGCTTCAGCCTGAGCTTTCGCTTCCAGCTTGGCTTTCACTTCCGCTTCAGCCTGGGCCTTCGCTTCCGCTTCCAGCTTGGCTTTCACTTCCGCTTCAGCCTGGGCCTTCGCTTCCGCTTCCAGCTTGGCTTTCACTTCCGCTTCA
>NVTF01000094.1 GCA_002401485.1 Elusimicrobiota bacterium
CTGTTCGGCGATTTTTCTCGCCAACTATCTCTATTATCACTATCAGGTGGGTTCGGTGAGCTTCCAAGGCACGGGCCCCGTCCGAATCCTGTATTTGAGCATCCTCTTCACACACGTTGTCTTGGCGGTAGGGATGCTGCCTCTTATCGCGCGGGCGGTTTGGCTTGCTTGGAAAGAGCGGTTTTCTGAGCACGCGGAGATCGCGCGCTACGCGTTTCCCATCTGGGCCTACGTTTCCGTGACGGGCGTTGTTGTTTACGCGATGCTGTACCTAGGGCCGTGGCGAAGCTAACCGGCAAAGAAATCAAGGACGTTCTCGGGCTATCGGGAATATTCGGCCTTCGTATGCTGGGGCTGTTCCTTGTGCTTCCGGTGTTGAGCATCCATGCCCGAGAGCTGGGCGCCTCCCCGATGCTGGCGGGATTGTCCGTCGGGATTTACGGTCTTTCGCAAACCGTATTTCAAGTTCCCTTCGGCATGCTCTCGGATCGTTTTGATCGCAAGGCCGTTGTGGCGGCGGGTTTGCTGCTGTTTATGGCAGGCAGTGTGATGTGCGCCCTCGCCGAGACCGCGCCCATGCTGCTGATCGGACGATTTTTACAAGGCTCGGGTGCGATCGCTTCGGTGATTATTTCGATGGTCGCCGACCGAACCCGGGACGAGGTTCGGGGTCGCGCCATGGCCCTGATCGGCGTCTCGGTCGGACTCAGTTTTGGTGTCGGCATTCTCATGGGTCCGATTCTCTCCGTGAAGATCGGAGTTCCCGCGATATTCTGGGGCATTGCGCTGACGGGACTCTTGGCGATTATTTATCTCTATACCGTGCTCCCTGGCGTCGTAGAACGTCCGCAATCGGTGATCACCCGAAAAAAATTGTCACAGCTCCTGCGCCATCGCGACCTGCTGTTCCTCGATGCACTTATGTTTATTCTTCATTTGGGCATGACTGCGGTGTTTGTGGTCGGCCCGATTCTCATGCTGGAGCACTGGCCTAAGGAGGAATTGTGGAAGGTGTATCTTCCGATGATCCTCGCCGGAGGCGGGCTGATGTTCCCCGCTGTCGGCATTGCCGAGAAGAAAAACGCGATGAAGGGACTGATCGTTTCGGGGATTGTTATTTCAGCGGTGGGTTTTGTATTGCTCGCGCTATCTTCCGGCTCCGCAACCCTGGTGGCGGCGGGCATGATTGTTTATTTTGTCGGATTTAACTTCATCGAGCCCGCGCTGCCGTCGCTCGTGACGCGGGTGGCCCCGACGGAATTGCGGGGAACGGCGGTCGGTATTTTCAACATGTGCCAGTTTTTCGGGGCCTTCTGCGGCGGGGCGCTGGGCGGTTGGTTTTTGGGCGCGTCCCCCCCCACGCTTTTCTGGGTTTTGTTGGCCCTTTGTTTGCCGTGGTCGATTACACTGGCCGGTTTCACCGCTCCGCCGCCGCGTAAGAGGGCCGCATGAAACACTTGATTTATTCCTTGATCGCGTCTTCGATCGTGACCGGTTCCGGCTGGACCCTGACCAGCGTTGTCGCCCAACACCTCCCGGAAAAGGCGCGCAGCGCGATCATGGCCCCCGGCGAGATGCTCGTGGAAAAACTAGGGGACCGCAAGGACTTCAAGAAGCTGAAAAAGAAGGGCGAGAAGGCCCTCAAGAAAGGGCAAAAGAAGCTCGCAAAGGCGCAGGAGACGCTGGAAGATAAAATCGAGGATTCCGGCGTGGATTTTGAGTTGGACCGAAAAGCAAAACTCTACAATGTGAGCCTGTGGGCCGTTGTGGGATTTGCCCTCTGCACCCTTCTAACCCTGGCGCTGGGGATCTCGTCCTTTATGACCGCTGTAAGCCTCGGCCTCAAAGTAACCTTTGCCATGCTCTTCCTGCAAGCCGCCCTGGTCTTTGGCGGCATCCTAGCTGTCCAATCCCTTCAGTAGGAGGGCATGGAGGTGTCGATTTTTTCAGCCCATGCCAGGATACCGCCCTCCAAATTAATGACGTTGGTATAGCCTTGGGTTTTTAGGTATCCGGTGATTTTTCCGGAGCGTCCGCCGGAGCGGCAGTGGACCACGACTTGTTTGTCCTTGGGGATCTCGTTTAGGCGGTTTTCGACTTCGCCCATGGGGATCACGATGGAGGCTTCGATTTTGCAGATATCGATTTCGTGGGGTTCGCGGACATCGAGGAGGAAAAAATCTTCCTTGGCATCCAACTGCTGTTTGAGTTCCTGCACGGTCATTTCTTTATCGGACACGGGTGCTGCCTCCTGTTTTTTGATGCCGCAAAATTGTTCGTAGTCGATGAGCTCTGTGATCGTAGGATTATTCCCGCAAACCGGGCAATCGGGGTCCCTGCGCAGTTTGAGTTTTCGAAAATTCATGCCAAGGGCGTCGAAAGTGAGCAGGGTGCCGATGAGGGGGTCCCCTGTCTGGAGGATCAATTTGATGGCTTCGGTCGCCTGGAGGGCCCCTACAGTCCCCGGGAGCACACCTAGAACGCCGCCTTCCGCGCAGGAGGGAACAAGGCCTGGAGGCGGCGGATCGGGGTAGAGGCAGCGGTAACAGGGTCCTTCCTTGGCGTAAAACACCGATACCTGGCCTTCGAAGCGAAAAATGGAAGCATAGACGTTGGGGATGCCGGTCAGCACGCAGGCGTCGTTGACGAGGTAGCGGGTCGGAAAGTTGTCGGTGCCGTCCACTACGAGATCGTATTGTTTGAAGAGGTCGAGGGCATTCTCGGAGGTCAATTGCGTTTCGTGGCTGACAATCTCGATGTAGGGATTGAGGTCCTCTAATCGCTCCTTGGCGGCTTCAATCTTTTTCCGGCCGACCGAGCTTTTACCGAACAGGATTTGGCGTTGGAGATTGGAATCGTCGACCACGTCGAAGTCGACGATGCCGATACGGCCGACACCGGCCGCAGCGAGATACAGTCCCATCGGCGCGCCGAGTCCCCCCGCCCCGATCATGAGGACCTTGGCCTTCTTTAGTTTAAGTTGGCCCGCTTTTCCGACTTCCGGCATGATGAGGTGGCGAGAGTAGCGTGCGACCTCTTCTTTGGAGAGGTCTTCGGTCAGGGTCGCCCCGCCGGCAATTGCCGGAACGATGAGCAGTTCATCCCCGTCCTTGAGTGCGGTCTCGGGTCCTTTTAGGCTGCGGACATCCTCGTCGTTCAGATAAAGATTGACGAAATTTCTCATCTTTCCATTTTCGTCGAGCAAGTGTTTTCCGAGTGATTGGTGTTTGGAGGTGAGCTCTTTTACGGCTTCTCCAACGGTAGCGGCCTCAACGGACACGGTTATTTGTTTGTCCGCAAATTGGCGCAATGCGGTTGGAATGGCGATGGTTACAGGCATGAGTATTCTCCTTCTACGAAACTATTGCGATCCTCCGAAAGCAGCCAGACGCGCCCTTCTCGGTCGGTTCCCTCGCGTACTGAGATGATGAGGTATGCGTATGAGGGCCAGGCGTGATCCAGGTCAAAGGGCGACGGCCAAGCCGCGTGATTGGGATGGGAATGATAAATCCCAAGGACGCCGCGAGTGGATCCGGCAAACTCCTTTTCTAGTTTAACAAAGATATTCGATTCAATCTTATAACGCCGACCCTTGGTTTCGGTTTCCCAGGTATTATCGAGCCGGCGGGACTCATCGGCGATCAGGGTTTGGTCCTTGTCGCCGAAGTTGTCCGGGATCGTGCCGAGGAGCAATCCGCAGCATTCGTGCGGATAGGTTTCTTTCGCGTGGGCGCGCAGATCGGCGTCGACGCCTTTGTTGAGTTTAAGCTTCATCCCAAAAATTATCCCCGAGATAATGTTCGCCGCTGTCGGGCAGTACCGTGACGATTGTTGCGTTGGAGAGTGTTTCGCCGAGCCGGAGCGCCGCGAGAAGGTTGGCCGCGCCCGACGGCCCCAGCAGCAGTCCGCGCTCCTTGGCGGTCCGCCGGCACAAGGCCTGGGCGTCTTCGGTGCGAATCTCAACGGTTGCGTCCGCGAGTTTGGGATCATGAATGCCGGGTACAATCGCGGTCTCCATATGTTTGATGCCCTCTAGCCCATGCAGCGGCCCATCGGGCTGCACGGCAATTACCTGGATGTCGGCGTTCTTCTCCTTTAAGAACGTCGACGTCCCTCGAAAAGTTCCGGTGGTGCCTAGTCCTGTGATGAAATGAGTGATGCTCTCATTGGTTTGCTGCCACACTTCCGGGCCCGTCGTGGCGTAATGCGCGCGATAATTTTCCGGATTGTTGTACTGATCCGAATAAAAGTAAACCCCGGGGTTGGCTTCGATGAGGCGGCGCACCTCACAAATCGCGCCATCGGTGCTTTCGAGAGGATCGGTAAAGATGAGCTCGGCATTCAGGAGTTGGAGAATGCGCCGGCGTTCGGCGTTGACCGAATCGGGTACGCATAAAACAACCTTAAATCCGAGACGTGCACCGATCCACGCATAGGCGATGCCGGTATTTCCCGAGGTGGCATCAATGAGGGTTCCGCCCTCGGCCAGGTTGCCGTTTTCAAAGGCGTGAATCACCATGCCGGCGGCCGCGCGGTCCTTCACCGACCCGCCGGGATTGGCCCATTCTGCTTTTGCGAGAACCTTCACCGTCTTGGATAGTTCTCCAAGGTCAGATAGGTCCAATAAAGGGGTGTTTCCAACAGACAGTTTATGCTGTAGATTCAAGCTTAAATTCGAGTTTGTCTCGGGCATTGTTTTAAAGTTACTTTAATGAGTGTAGGGAACTTGACTAATGCAGTCAAGATTAAACTTTGGAGGCATCTATTATGACGGCGACACTTGAAGAAAAGACATTAAGACTCGGCGACACCGCTCCTGATTTTAAAGCGGATACAACCGAGGGTTCCATTAATTTTCATGAGTGGGCAGGTGACAACTGGGTCGTATTTTTCTCGCATCCGAAAGACTTTACCCCCGTCTGCACCACCGAGCTCGGCGCGGTTGCCAAGCTTGGCGACGATTGGAAGAAGCGCGGCGTCAAAGTCCTCGCCTTGAGTGTGGACTCTGTTGAAGATCACAAGAAGTGGATCGGTGATATCGAAGAGACGCAGAACGTTAAGATAAACTTCCCGATCATCGGCGATAAGGATCGCTCCATCGCGATGAGCTACGGCATGATTCACCCCGAAGCCTTGGCGACGGCGACAGTTCGCACCGTATTCGTGATCGATCCGGCGAAGAAGGTTCGGCTTTACATCACCTATCCCGCGCCGACCGGACGCAACTTCAACGAGATCCTTCGTGTTGTGGACGCCCTTCAATTGACCGACAAACATGCCGTTGCCACTCCGGTCAACTGGAAAAACGGCGACGACTGCATCGTGGTTCCTTCCTTGTCCGATGAGGAAGCGAAGAAAAAGTTCCCGAAGGGTTTCAAAACCCTGAAGCCGTATTTGCGCATCACGCCGCAGCCCGAGGGCTGATCGTGTCGCTCGCGGAGAAGAAATGCACCCCGTGTCAGGGCGGCGTTCCTCCTCTGGAAGCAGAGACGGCCGCCGAGCTGCTTAAAGAACTAGACGCCTGGAGTTTCAACGATCAGGGACACTTGGAAAAAACCTACGTGTTTGATGACTTCAAAGCGCCGTTCGAGTTTGCTCAGCGAATCGGGTTGATGGCCGAAGAACAATGGCATCACCCGGATATGCATCTGGCATGGGGACGTCTGACGATTGAGGTTTGGACGCATAAGATCAACGGCCTCGTCGAAAGCGACTTCATCTTCGCGGCGCGCGCAGACGCGCTTCTCACAGCGGTCTAAATGAAAGAGGACGGCGAAATTCTCGTCGTTTCCTGCTACGAACTGGGGCGGCCCCCATCGGGGGCCGCCTTGCCGTTTTCCTGGCTGAAGCGGGCGGGTTTTTTCCCTGCGGTGGCCGATCTGGCGGTGGATGCGCCCTCCGATCACGAAATTGCCCGCGCGAAGCTTATCGTCATCGCGACACCGATGCATACCGCGCTTCGTTTGGGATCTTCGTTTGCCGAACGCGTTCGACGCATCAATCCCACCACCAAGATATTATTTCACGGTCTTTATGCTTGGCTGAACCGGGCGCATCTCTTTTCACGAGACTGTCAGCGTGCGGATTATGTCATTGGCGGTGAGGCCGAAGAAGCGGTTGTCGCGATCGCCGAAGCCCTCAACGTGGGAGAGGATCCCACGGCGCTTCCCGGCGTCTCCTCTCAGATTCGCCGCGAATCCCCCATCCTCAAGCGCCTTTCCCACCCCCTCATTGATACGCGGCAGCTGCCGGCTCTGGAATCATACGCGCGCCTTAAGCGTGACGGGCGCGAAATTTTTGCCGGAGTCGTTGAATCGACGCGCGGCTGTAAACATGTGTGCCGGCACTGTCCCATTACGCCGGTTTACAACGGGCGTTTCTACGGAATCGAAGACGCCGTTGTTTTTAGCTCGGTGAAGCGCCAGGTGGAAGAAGGCGCGGGCCACATCACATTCTCGGACCCCGATTTCTTAAATGGGCCGACGCGAGCCCTGAAACTACTGCAGTATTTGCATCGCCAGTATCCGATTCTGACTTTTGATTTTACCGCGAAGATCGAGCATCTGATTCGTTATAAAGAGATGCTGCCGCACTTCGGTCGTGCGGGAACCTTGTTCATAGTAAGCGCGGCGGAGTCGCTCAACGAGCGTGTCTTAACCCTCCTTGATAAAGGGCATTGCGCCGGCCAAATTCGCGAGGCTATCCGGTTGTGCCGCACCGCCGGCATTGCGGTTCGCCCGACCTGGGTGCCCTTTACCCCATGGACTGATCTTACCGACTACATGGAACTCGTGTCCTTTATCGAAAAAGAACAGCTCGCGTATTCGATTGAACCGGTGCAGATGGCGATCCGGCTGTTGGTCCCCCCCGGTTCGGCGCTAGTGAACCTTCCGCAAATGAAAACGCATCTCAAGGGCATCACGCCCGATGGGCTCTCGCATATCTGGGAGCACTCCGATCCGGCCGTCGACGCACTGCAAAAACAGGTCACTGAGATCGTGTCGAAGGCGGCGTCCTTGCGTGAAGATGAAGCCTTAACCTTCGCGCGCATCAAGGAAGCGACGGAGGGGGCTTTGCATGGGACTCCTGCGAGCGATGTGAAGCCTTTTGAAAAACCGGGACTGCGCGCGCCGGGACTGACGGAGTCGTGGTTTTGCTGCGCGGAGCCGACCGAAGCGCAACTCGCGGGCGTTTAACGCGGCGCGGCGTTAAATCGACTTACGAGTTCGTCCACTTCTGCGGGCAGGTCAAAGCCCGATTCCCCTAACCGCTTGAGCAATCGATGCACATCCTGCGTGCGGTCGAGATAGTCGGCCTTCCCGGGGAGAAGGTGTACGTTCAAAAAAATCGTAAGAGACTTGACGTGGGTTTGAAAGGCGGGGATTTGCGCGCCATATTGCTCGGCCCTTTCTTCAAGCAATTGCGCGGCGACGACGAGTTTCCCCGGGTCGGGTTCCCCCCCGACTCCCAGCAGCGAAATCAGATCCGCCGCGGCCATCGCCTCAACGAGTTTTGCTTCCAGCCCCAACAGACTCTTGAAGGCTTCGCGGATCGCCGCTTCCGACTTCGGCAGGTCTCCATCCTTGCGAAAACCAATGGCCTTCATGAGGAAGATCGCCGCTTTGTCGATCAGCCGTAAAATAAAATCGCGCTTAATCATCGGTAGTTTAAGGTTATCAAAGACCGGGCTTCTTTTAACGACGAGACAACGGCATCGGGAGTTTCACCCTTCGCAAAAATAAATCCGGCGTACACGCCGCCTTCCGGCAGCGGCTCCAGCGGGCGGTCCCCGCGGTTTGGAAAAATAACTTCTTGAATGCCGTCGACGGCGAGCGCCGCTTCGGTCCCTTCGACTCCCGCAAGAATGCCTGTTTTCCCGGGGTTGATCATGCACGCCCCCGCGGCTTGGGTTTCCCGTTCAAACAGCGCAGCGTCCATACCGAGCGCATGACGCAGTACGATTTCCTCAAGACTGACGCCGGCGCCGAAGGTCAACGCGCGACCGCACAAACCGCCGATGGTGCGCGCCGCGAGTTCGAGAATCGTCGGCCCCTGGGGTGCGACGCGCAGTTCCGCGTGAACGGGTCCCTCTGCGAGGCCGAGCGCGGCGGCGGCTTTCTCCGCCTGGTCTCGGATTTTTTCCTGCGTCTGTTCATCGAGTGCGGAGGGTGTGACAAAAATCGTTTCCGGGAAGGTCGGTCCTTCCGGTGTTTCGGGTTTGTCGAACAGCGCGAGGGTTCGCAGTTTTCCTTTAGATAAAAGTCCTTCAAGCGCGACTTCTTTTCCGGGGAGATACGATTCTACGAGGATCTCATCCACGTCCGGCATCGCCCGGATTCGTTTGAGGGCCTCTTTGTATTGCTCTTCGTTATCCGCGCGCAGTACACCGCGGCTGGCAGACAGGGATTCGGGTTTGAGCACGCACGGAAAGGGCAAGGGCGAGGTGTTCGAGGCTGCAGCAAATGCCGGTGTGCGCACTCCCGCTTTTTTGAGTGCTTCCCGCATGAGCCGTTTGTTCCGGGAGGCGTCGATGGCTTCGGGACTGTTGGTCGCCAAACCGAGGCCCGCACTGATCACCGCGGCCGCGCGAACGGAACCGTCATCAACGCCGACCACGGCGTCAAATGGCCCGTGTTGAAAAGCTTCTTGGGGATTGTTGAAGTCAAAAGAAATCAGGCCGTCGGGAGCGGACTCTTCGAGCGCGCTCGGTTCTTCGGACGCGGCGATGACATCGGCGCCGAGTGTGCGCGCGGCGTCCAGGAAGTCTTTTGCTTTATAGGTGCGTGTCGGGAGGAGAAGGAGGAGGCGTTTGCCCACTACTTCTTAGACGGCGCGTAGTACGGGTTCTCTCCGCCGGCGTGATCGGTGACGTCGAGAATTTCATCGAGCTCGGGCACGGCGTCCCGGAGAACCCCTTCCACACCCTGCTTCAGGGTGACGCTCGCCATACCGCAGCCTTGGCAGCCGCCGCCGAGTTTGACGTAAATCGTGGTGCCCTTTACGTCGATCAGGGTGATTTCTCCCCCGTGCGACGCGATGGAAGGATTGATCTGGGATTCCAGCAGGTCTTCCACGATGGCCTTAATTTCTTTGACCGAGCGCATGTTCGCCGGCGCATCCGCGGAACAGAAGCATTCCCCTTTATCAATCGCTTCATTAAGGACCGAGGCGATTGATTTGGAGTGGATGTGCCAATCTTCCGACGAGCTGCGCGTTACCGAAACCTGCTCGCCCTCGATTTTGACGGAGGAAACGCCCACGCCTTCGAGGTTGAAAAGTTTTTCGGGGATCAGCGATCCTTTGGCTTCGTCTTTATTGCGAAAAAATTTGGCCTCGCCTTCGTGAACTTTATCCGAGAACTTAAATCGGCAGGTGGCGAAGTTGCTCGCGAGTCGGGTGTTGATCATATCAGTACCTCGGAAGCAGAGGGTCGATTGCCTGCGACCATGCGTCGATGCCGCCTGCGAGGGAGCGCGTTTCGGTGAATCCTCGTCCGTGCAGAGCCTTTGTCGCATTGATGGATTCCTTCCCCACGTGATCACAAATCACGATGCGGCTGGTCTTGTCCCATTTTTCAAAAATTTCTTCCACGAGGTCGCGTGTCGCGAGTTTGGCCCCATCGATGCGCACGATTTTGAATTCATTCTCATTGCGGACGTCAATGAGAGTGAACGCCGCCTTTTCATCCATGAGTTTTTTTAAATCCCCAACAGACATTAGGAACTTGGCCTCTTCATCGATGGATTCTGCGGCCCGGATTGGAATCTTGAGTTTTTTGCCTTCAACCATGTGATTAGGATAACAAATTCCCCCTGATTACTTCAGGTCCCGAGGGCCGCTGCTTTCGGTGTAGGTTTTGATTTGTTTCTTTCCGAAGGCTCCGGTGACCTGCTCGATGGGGATGGAGTCCATCGTTTTTTCATTGCCGTCGAACCGTTTCCCGGCCTTGTCGCGGGAACCGTCCGTCATCCCCCCGCGACGGCTCATGCGCAGGGATTGGGCGCCGTCTTTGTTGAGTTGTTGGAGAGCACGCAATGCCGGGGAGGACTCGAGACGGCTATCAACCCCGTCCAGCGAAAGAATGAGGAGGTCGCCTTCATCCGTGTTGAGTCGGTCGACCTCGTCGAGATTGGACCCGACGCTTGGATTATTGCGGGCTTCATCCGTGGCGCGGCGTTTGAGCTTATTCACAAACCCCGATAGTTCGGCCTCGATTTCCGCGTCTGAGGGGGCGCGCCGGGAACGGCGTTTTAGCGCCGGAGAGGCGTAGGCGGAAGGCAGGGTGCCGCCGCCGTTATTTCCATACATCCTGCGGTCGCCCCGCTTGATTTCCAGCATACGAATGCGGCGCAGGCGCGCGCGGGATTGCTCCGAAGCGTCCGAATCGCCGGTATCGTCAATGGCGGAGGGTCGGGGGCGGTTTAAGACTCCTTCCCGGCTGGCGGCATCTTCGTAGGTCGTGCCTCCAGGTGCGATTCCGGCAGTTCTCCGGGCTCCAGCAAAGGAAGGGTCCGAATTTCGGGCGGTTTCCTTAAACATTTGATTGGCAACGTGGTCCATAATCCCGGGGCCCGTGATCGCGTCGGTTGCACCAAATAGGGCGAGATCGGCATAAACCGCCGGTTTATGCGTTTTTTCAGGACCCGTTCTTGATAATTTGTCGAAAATGACGACTACGATCGAAATGATCGCTAGAAAACCCAGCCCTTGCAGGAGTTTTTTTAACATGGGAAGGCCCCCTATATACTAACAGGGGGCCGCTTCGTCCGCCAGGGTGCTGCCTAGTTTGATTGGGTCATCGGGTTGTCGATGGCGAATTGGAGTACTCTCTTGTTTCCCCGGGGGACGGCGATGGACCATTTTCCATCCACATAAACAGGGATTGCGGCCACATTGCCTTTAGACATTCGTTTGCCCCATGACTTGAGAAGGCTTGCTGCCGGTCGATCGGTATATGTCTCCACCTCGGGGGTGTTGTCTTGCTCGGAGCTATTGTTTCTGGCCATGCTTATGGTCTCCTTGGTACTCTGATTATAGGCCCTGGACCTAGGTCTCGCCGGGGCCGTTTGGGCCCGCGTATTATAACATCATACCTAGTGGTTTTTGGGCCGTAGGACCTAGATTGTTAAAAGTCCTTAGGTGGAACCAAAAGGACCGGTCAGCCGTAGAAGCTTTAGGGGATGCTATAAATGGGTCAAAGGGCAAGAGATTGGCGTACGAGGAATTGTTGCACTAATGGTGTGGACGACGACGGCTCATGAAAAAATCAATCACGTCTCCCCCGCAATTAAGTCCAGGCAAGCAGCCACGGCACCATTTCCTGATATTTGTCCCCGAAGGGAAAAGAGATGCCAAGACTGTTCCCATCGAGTTGAATAATAAGTGGGTCACAAGAATACTTAGACGGTATGCGGAACAGTTTGGTGGAGCAACAGCTTACGGAAGAGGTATTGGAGCCTGGCAGAGTAAGAACAAAATTCATTGGGATCGAGTTACAGTTGTAGAAATGTGGGTAAACCCAGACGCTAAAGGGTTAAAAAGAAAATTAAAGAGTTTTTGGGCCCTAATTATAGAAATGCGTGATGACTTGAATGAGGACGTTATTGGGATTATAATAAATGGAAGATGGACGGAAGTTTAATATGAACAATCCAGAAAATGATGATGCCTTTTTCGCTCTGTGCGTCGAGACAGCATCTGAAAGTGGTGCTCAGTTAAAAGAAGTTAATTCAGTTACTGCCTTGCCGATAGGCTCCAGCCCGCGCAGTAAAAAGTCCAAAAAATAGAAGTAATTAATTTCTGACAAGTATTCTTTGTGCCGAGTGCAAGGGAAGCCCGGTTCTAGGGGTTGCCATATAAATAGTCGCCTTAAGAACCTGGGTCCCCCGTCCTAGAGGCCGCTACGGACTATCGGCCCTTTACACCCCGAAACGGTGCCGCTATACTTAAGGAAGAATGAGAATCAATTCCTTTATTGCGGTAGTCCTTTTGGCTGCTCCTGCATTTGCTGGAGGGCCCACCTCCCGGACCAGTGTTGGGACAACCGGGGGTCAGACAGCTATCGGCAAGGTTACGGTGGGAAGCGGCCAAACAAGCCTTTTCAATCTCAATACGGTGGGTGCCCCCGGATTACCTACTTCCTCTATTCTCGATGTCACAAACCATAAAATTCCCGGTGCCAGGTATGATGGTGCTGTTGCGCCTGGGGTGATGCGCCAGCAGGATGTTTCCGCTGCCGCGACCAAGCTCACTCAGCGGGCATTGTCCGATTCGGGAATTAACACCAGCGCTTTTTCCAAAAACTCGCAATCACCCACTCCAGGGGCTCCGATTAAAACCGAGGAAACCGGCATTGCGGCCATTGACGGCAAAGGCGGCCTCGCGCAAACCGTGCAGCAAATTGCCGCCCGCAAACAACCCGGTGCGGGCGGGGTTGCATTGGGAACCAATCGAGGGGATCTCGATCGCTTGTTCGAACAGATCGGAAAACGTTCTTCTTCAAAGCAATTAGGATTGCCCGCAAGCCAAGCGGCCGTCGCCTTAAAGGAGGTCGAGATCAGCCCGGAAGCGCAGGTAAAAAACCATGCCGCACAAGCCGTGCGCAGCATCGCGGAGGCCCATTCTGCACGCCTCGCGCGAGATCGGGCCACGCAATTGCAGCGCGTCTCTGAAGCCGGGCAGTTCATGATTCAGGCCCGCGCTGTCGTAAAGGAAAACAATATCCCGTCCGGTCGCGTGAAGGCTTCTTTTTCCGCGATGAATAAGGCCGCTGTGTCGTTGGGTTCCGAAGGCATTACTCTTCTTGCCGACGCGGCGATCTCCGCCGCGGGTCGTGCCAAGAAAAACGAAGCTTTCGACTACGCGAATCAAATGAACGAAATTGAATTGAATCAGCGCGACGGCAGCGGGGTGTCTTCCGTCGCCGGTTATTCCGCTGTTTTGAGTTCTCTTAAGCGGGGTTTGGCGCAGACGGTCGCCCGGACGTCGGCGAATACAAAAGAAACCTTTGCCCCGGTTGAGGTCGAAGAATTTTCAGGCACCGCGAACCCAAGAATGCGCGTTTCGCTGCCGGACGAATTTGTGCCGGTCACGGCGCTGGATGAGACCGCCTTTGTCGATTCGATGAAAATCGACGCATCCGTCGCCCTCACCATCGATGAGCAGATTGGATTGGCCGCGAAGGGAATGGCGATGTTTGCCGCCATGAAATTCGGTCTGAACACGCAAGGCTTTATGGACAATAAACGCAGCGCCGATGCAGCGCTTGCGAAAAAGAAAACCTCCAATCCATTCGGCATGCGCGGTTTTTTGATCGCCGCTCGAAAATATATTTCGGAGTCGTTCTCCGGAGTCTGGCAATGGCTTATGTCCATGCTGGAGCGTTTTGGCCTGATCGCCTCTGCGGACGCGGCTGGGGTGGAAGGAACAATCGTGACAGTTGAGGCTCTTGCCTCAGTGCGTGCGGACCGCTCCCCCCGCCGTTTCTCCCGAGCTAAGGAATTGCTGACCACGGTTTTTGGCCCCTATACGACGGTCGCCGTCGCTGTCGCCCCTTAATGCGGTTGGCATTGACGGGACTCTTGCTCCTCACGAGCATCGCCGCTCGTTCGGCCCCCGAACTTGTCCTTCGCGGTAATACAACGCCTGAACTAAAATTATCCGGCTGGTTCGGCAGTCTTGACGCTCTCCTGTCGAAAGCGGATGAGGGGCAGGCCTTGCTTGCCGGCGCTGCTCCGCGCCCTACAGTCGAGGATGCGCGTGCGGCCGCCGTATTGCTGCAGTCCGTCGCAAAAAACTATGAGGCTGTGACTGGCGATCTTGCGGCGAAAAAAGAAGCGGTTGAGTTTGCGGCGTCTCTTCAGGCGGACTTCAAAGACGTGTCCGCTACCGAACCGCTGCAGCGGTCCTATCACGATCGCGTCTTCGCGCTGGATAAACCTTCGTTAAATCGCTGGTTCGAGTTGATGCGCCAGCAGGCTCTTTCCGTGCCCGGCCCGAAAGTTACGCGACCCGCAAACGCCTTGGTATCGCTGGAAGATGACAGCCAGGTCCTTTCCGAAGCCGCATTCTTCAGCATGACGCCGGCTAATACCCTTTCCCCCGCTATTCGCGCTCTGGTGGCGTCGGCGGGAGAAACGGTCGATTCCGCCGTCTCAAGTGTAGTCGACGGCAATCGCCTTTGGGTATCGAAACAAGGCGCGACCCTCTATGGGGATATGGCTTCACTTGGACAGGGCGGCTTGATCCGTCTTCGCATGCAGTCGCCGGGCGGGAGCGCGTATGAGCAGTCGCAGTTTTATTTTACGACGCGAGCGCTCTACGAACTGGGGTTTGCGGTGGCTGTCGATAACGGCGTATTGACCGCGACGCATTCCGGCGAACGGGCCCGGCTTGATTTGGATTCGCGCGTGGAGATTTTTGGCGCGGCATGGAAGGCGGTCAGCACCGGGCAGGCATTGCTGCCGAAGTTGAAGGGTTTCTTGGCCGGAACCATCAACGAGGAGGAGAACGCAAAGCGGCTCGATGTTCTCGCGCGGATTTTTGCGGCGGAAGGCCGCCTCCCGATGATTTCGTTTGATAAATTTTCTGCGGCGGTTGCCCTTTACAATAAGCGCGACGAGGAACGGGAAAAGCTGCGCGCGCAATTTTCCAAAACGCTGGAGCAGCTCGGTCTAGGGTCCTTCCCCCCGGACGTGCCGTTTGGTCAGCGCACAATTGATCTCCATTACAACGCGCCGCTTCGCGGTGCCATCGCGCGCGGGGAGCTTGTTTCCGACGGCAAGGCGTATCGTAAGAATACCGCCTACCGTGCACGTGTGACCGCCAGACCTGCCCCAGGTTATGATTGGACGGCGGTGTATGCTGCAGGAATTCCGGCTGCTCAAGAAGGATCCAAACTTTTATTTCGCGCCCAGTGGCGGCTGGACGCCAACGAGTGGCTTGTCGTTTATTTTTCACGCGGGCTGCATACGGGCGAAATCACTGGAATCTCTTCCCCAGGGCTCGACTTCGCCGCGTTGTCAAAGAAGCTTACAGCACTCGGACTTCTCTCCAAGAAAACAGCGCCGAGGGTTCGGGAATCCTTCGGCCGCCGCGGCACTCCCGATCCGACGCGTGAAGCCTTTGGCGCAAGCCTGGCGCCGGGTTCTTCTGTCCTCGCACGGGTGACCTACGATCGCTCCAAGGCGGAATTGGGCGGCCGAATTTTTGTGACCCCGTATGTCGGTATCGGGGATCGTAAGGCGGTGTCCCGTTCGCGCGGATTGTTAACAACCGTGGGCGGCGTGCAGGCCGCGATTGTTGCCGGCCTGGCGGGTGTGCCCGCGGTGGATCTGCCCTCCGGCGTCTGGGGCGAATCCTTAGGGTTATCCATCGACCTGCCCGTGTTTGACCGGTCGGGTGCTGTGGTCTCTTTTAAACGTGTGGTCGTGCGCGAAGGAGAGGCTGTTCGGCTTGATCCGGGACGCGGTGTTGTTTCCTTTCCCGATCCCAAGGCGCAGTCCTGGCTGATTGCTATGCAGGAGGCGCTGACGGCCTATGACCGCGGGGCCGATATTAACGCGCTGGGGTTGTGGGTGCGCGGACGATTGGACTTGCTGCAGGGCTCTCGGCGCACTGAAATGGGACGTATGCTGGTGGCGGAAATGGAGTCGCGGTCTAAGACCGGTGTTTCGCCGGAGCATTTGGAGCGGATTAAGCGGGTTGTGAAGTCCGCGCAGTAGAGTATTGTTGAAAAACCCTTATTTTTCCTACCCCGTACTAGCCCCGGGGCTAATGCCGGTCACTTAAGGGTTTTCGCGCGCCGGATTGGATATTTCCGGCCCCACCTTTTGACTGTTCTAGAGTAAGTTCTTT
>NVTF01000095.1 GCA_002401485.1 Elusimicrobiota bacterium
CGTGCGCACCGCGCTCGAGGTTCCGATGCGTCAGCTCGCTGAGAACTCAGGCCTCGAAGCCGCGGTCATCGTTGACCAGGTTCGAAAATCTTCCAATGGCTCCGGCCTCAACGCCGAAACCGGTGAGATTGTGAACATGATCAAGGTCGGCATCGTTGACCCGGTGAAGGTGACGCGCACGGCTCTTGAGAACGCGGCGTCGATCGCTGGCACAGCGCTGACGACCTCGGTCCTCATCGCCGACATCCCGGAGAAGAAAGAAGAAGCAGCCATGGGCGGACACGGCCACGGCGGCGGCATGCCGGGCATGTACTAAGCCTTACGCAGCAAAAATTAAAAAGCCCCCGGCAACCGCCGGGGGCTTTTTTTTTCCACATCAAGACCGTTTCTCTAGAGTCGCATTGTTTGTACTTATTTCTCACCTTCAGTTAATTTATTTCGATCAAAAGACATGTTAAAGGGATCTATGCTCAAAAAAAGCTGTCACTGCCCGTTAAATGTTCCACTTTGTTCCACAAAGTGGAGAAACGGTCTAATATGCGATAGACCTAGTGGGGGTTAGAGCTTAAGGCCTAGGGTTGCTTTTTGGCGTGTTAGACCGATTTGCACCTCAATTTATGCTTATTATGTTGTATTTTTTTTTGCGCTTATCATTTTTCGCTTCCCTTCCGACGGGGGATTTGCTATACTGGTATTCTCGTGGGGATACAGCCGATTTCTCCGCATTCGGTCCTTGATAACTTGAGGGACATCCGGTCCCGGATCGACGCCGCCGCTCTCAGAGCGGGCCGTAATCCGAGCACCGTGGAACCCATCGCCGTTGTGAAATACGCGGCTTTAGAGGACGTGCAGACCCTTCTTGAAGAAGGAAACGTGGCCTGGTGTGCTGAAAGCCGGGTTCAGGACGCCCTCAAGCGCAGAGAAGCGCTTAAAAATTCAGCAGAAAAATCTCGATGGCGTTTTATCGGGCATCTCCAAACAAAAAAGGTCAATCAGGTCCTCGGCAAATTCGATTCGATCGATTCACTCGACTCGCTGAAACTTGCCGAAGCCTTAGAAAAGCGTCTCGAGGATGTTCTTTCCGTTCTGGTTCAGGTAAAACTAACCGAAAAAGAAACACAAAATGGTGTGCCGCTCAGCCAGGTCGGAGATTTCATCAAAGCCCTGGAAGCGTATCCGAAACTCCAACCGCGCGGGTTGATGGCAATAGCGCCGATGGAAGAGGATCCGGAAAAACTCCGCCCTCATTTTCGAGCCATGAGAGAAGCCGCAAAACAGCATTTCCCGAATCTCGATCATCCGATATTATCGATGGGAATGAGCAACGATTTTGAAGTCGCCGTAGAAGAAGGGGCGTCCTTGGTCCGTATCGGAAGCGTCCTTTTCGCAAGATAATCAATTTACACATGTCGACAATATGGGAGGGATTGAATGATCGTAAAAGTGCGTATCATCCCCAACGCTGAAGAGAACGAAGTAATTAGTCGTATCGGAAGCGTGTTGCGTGTCAAAGTTCAGGCGAAGGAAGTCGATGAGAAGGCGAACGCCTCGCTCACCGACTATTTGGCCGAGTTCTTTGAAGTAAAGCCTAAGGCGATTAACATCATCCGAGGCGCGAAAGGTCGGGAAAAGACGATTGAAATCACCGGTAAGACTGAGGAAGAGCTCAAGCGGGTGATGGAAGCCATCCCCTGAACCAAGGGCGCTAACAAAGCGTTAATTGAATTGGCTTAATGGCCGGGACGGAATGAACCGTCCCGGCCTTTTGATTTTCACGCTAAAATGATTGAATTCGAGTGATATTAGATGGCTGAAAAGAATACTTCTCGTAGTCCTTCCTATAGTCTCACTCTCCGGGTTCGCATTCCAAACCGGCCGGGACTGTTGTCGAAAGTTACAGGTGTTATCGGAAAAGCCGGAGCCAGCATCGGAGCGATTGATCTTGTTGAAGCCGATGATGATGTTTTAGTACGTGATATCGTTGTTAATCCAACCGGAGAGAAACAGGGGAAAAAAGTTGTCGCCCTTGTGGAGGGGATCCGCGGCGTCGACGTTGTGCATGCTTCCGATCGAACCTTCCTGCTGCATCTCGGCGGGAAAATCGAGGTGATCTCACGAACTCCCATTAAAACCCGCGATGATCTCTCGATGGCTTATACGCCGGGTGTCGGACGGATTTGCATGTCCATCTTCGAGACTCCCGAAAACGCGTGGAAACTTACCATGAAGCGGCGCGCGGTAGCGATTGTCACGGATGGTTCCGCGGTTCTCGGCTTGGGAAATCTTGGGCCGGCGGCCGCACTGCCCGTGATGGAAGGCAAGGCCCAACTTTTCAAAGAATTCGGCGACATCAACGCATTTCCGATCTGCCTTGACACGCAACAATCGGGGGAAATCATCGAAACGGTAACCCGAATCGCACCGGGATTTGGGGCGATTAATCTCGAAGATATTTCCGCGCCGCGCTGCTTCGAGATCCAAGAGAAACTGCAGGCATTGCTCGACATTCCCGTTTTCCATGATGATCAAGACGGAACGGCCGTTGTTGTATTAGCGGCTCTCATTAACGCTGTCAAGATAACCAAGAAAAAGATGAAGAAGCTCAAGGTCGTCTTATCCGGGGTCGGCGCCTCCGGAATCGGCGTGACCCGCCTTCTGCTTCAAATGGGAGTCAAGGACATCGTAGGGTGTGACCGTAAGGGCGCTATCTACAAAGGCCGCCGCGATCATATGAATCCGATCAAGGATTGGTTCGCCTCCACCACCAATCCCCGCCATCGGAAAGGCTCTCTTAAATCCGCGCTCAAAGGCGCCGATGTTTTTATCGGACTTTCGGCACCCGGCATTGTTTCGGCTGCCGATCTCAAACGAATGGGAAAAAAGCCGATTATATTTGCGCTCGCAAATCCTATACCCGAGGTTCCGCCTGAACAATTAGGATTTGCGGCGATTGTCGGAACAGGACGTTCGGATTACCCGAACCAAATCAACAACGCCCTCGCCTTCCCCGGCATATTGCTCGGCTGCCTCAACGTCAGGGCCAGCCGCATCACACCGCAAATGCTCGTCGCCGCCGCAGAGGCGATCGCACACACAATCCCGACGGGCACCCTGCAGCCCGATTATATCGTCCCATCCATTTTCGATCGGAATGTCGCCCGCATGGTTGCGGCTGCCGTTGCCCGCGAAGCCAAACGGAGCCGCATCTCGCGCCGGTCGCCGAAAGCTCCCGGGGACGCCCGGTACTCGTGAAGCCGGCCACGATTCGAGACCCGCATCCAACTATACGCCGCAAGGGCGCCGTCGTCGAAGTTCTGGACCAACTCGCATTGCCCGGCCGGATCGTTTATCGCCGCTGCGATTCAGCGGAAAAAATGGCGACGCTCATCCGCACCATGGTTCTTCGCGGTGCTCCGCTCATCGGCGTCGCAGCCGCGTACGGATACGCTCTCGCCGCGAAAAAATCTTCCTCACCCCTTGCTCTCAAACGTGCCGCCGCACGCCTGCTGGCGACCCGCCCGACCGCGGTGAATTTACGCTGGGGACTCGAGCGCATGAGCCGTGCGGCGCAGCGTTATAAGGGTCCGCGGCTATTTGAAAATCTCATGCGGGAAGCCGATGCGATCCGCAAGGAAGACATTGCCGCAAACGCACGTATGGCAGCCTTCGGCGCGAAACTCATCAAAAAAAATTCCACGATCATCACACACTGCAACGCGGGCTACCTCGCCACCGCAGGCGTGGGCACCGCGGTCGGCGTTGTCCGGCACGCGTTCCGACGGGGTAAAATCAAAATGGTCTATGCGGACGAAACGCGCCCCTACCTCCAAGGCAGCCGCCTCACGATGTGGGAACTCATGCAGGATAAAATTCCATGCGCCCTTCTCACCGACGGTATGGCCGCGCACATCATGAAAACCGAAAAGATCGACGCGGTTTTTGTCGGGGCGGACCGAATCGCGGCAAACGCGGACACGGCCAATAAAATCGGCACCTATGGACTCGCCATTGCGGCGCGCGCGCACAAAGTTCCTTTTTATGTTGTTGCCCCCGCGTCGACCTTCGACATGCGAATCAAAAACGGCGACGCCATCCCCATTGAGGAACGCTCAATCACAGAAGTTCTCAACATTGCCGGACATTCTATCGCCCCGCGAGGCGCCGACGCCCGGCACCCGGCGTTTGACGTCACACCGGCGAGACTGATCACGGCAATCGTGACAGACAGGGGAATCGTAAAACCGGCAAACCGACGCCAAGTTAAAGCCGTTCTGAGGAGAACCGCGTGAGCACAAAAGCTAAAGAAAAAAAACCGATGTCACTGACCAACCAAGTTCTCATTTCCATGATCGTAGGATTGGTCGTTGGCGTCACACTCAAACAACTCGGCCCTCCGGCGTTTCTCCAAGCCTGGCTCGTGGAGGGACTGCTCTTGGTCGGCGGAAAAATTTTCCTCGCCTCCCTGAAACTACTCGTGGTTCCCCTGGTTTTTGTCTCCTTGGTTTGCGGAACCGCCTCGCTCGACGACATCAAAAAACTCGGCCGCGTGGGAGGGAAGACTCTCGGACTCTACCTGGCAACCACCGCTGCGGCGATCAGCCTCGCCGTGGTCGTCGCCATTGCGGTCGCTCCGGGAGCGGGCTTTGAGTTGTCCACCACCGCCACCTTTGAAGCAAAACCGGCGCCTCCCTTGTCGGAAACCTTCATCGCGATTTTCCCGACCAATCCGATTAAGGCCATGGCCGACGGGAACATGCTCCAGGTGATCGTATTCTCAATCCTTTTTGGAATTGCGTTATGCATCTCCGGGAGCCCCGGCAAACGCATCGCCGATGTATTTCAAGATCTTAACAAAGTGCTGATGAAACTCGTGATGATGATCATGATGCTGGCTCCGTATGGAGTCTTTTGCCTCATCACCAAGGTTTTCGCTGAACAGGGATTTGGAGCCATCCTTCCGCTCATCAAATATTTCCTCGTCGTAGTTCTTTGTCTTGCCATTCATGCAGGCATTACCTATCCCACGCTCCTAAAAACGCTGGCCGGCTTGAACCCCATTACCTTCTTCAAAAATGCCCGCTCCCCGCTGCTGTTCGCGTTTAGTACCGCCTCAAGCAACGCCACACTGCCAGTGACCCTGGAAACGGCGCGAGACAAGATGGGCGTCGACAACACAATATCATCATTCACGATCCCGCTAGGCGTCACCATCAACATGGACGGCACCGCCATCATGCAGGGCGTTGCGACCGTCTTCATCGCGCAAGCCTACGGGATCGATCTCACCATTAACGATTACGTGATGGTGGTTGTGACGGCGACACTCGCCTCCATCGGAACAGCAGGCGTGCCCGGGGTAGGACTCATCATGCTGGCGATGGTATTGAAGCAGGTAGGCCTCCCTGTGGAAGGCATCGGACTCATCATCGGCGTCGACCGCCTCCTCGACATGATGCGGACCGCGGTTAACACCGCCGGGGATCTCACCGTCACCTGTATTGTCGGGCGCAGCGAGCGTCAACTGGACGCAAAAGTTTTTAATGCCGATACGAGTGGAAGTGCCGACGTGAACTTGCAAAAGAGCTTCCACGGGGCGCTTAAATAACACGGAGGGGAAATGGCTAATTCCGCGGAATCAACACCCTATAGTCTGGTCCTGGTAACCTGCCCAAGTCGAAGCGAAGGGGAAACGCTCGCAGAAAAACTCGTCGAGGCGTCTATGGCAGCCTGCGTCAACATCATCCCGGGAATTCGTTCGATCTACCGATGGGAAGGCAAAATCGAGAAACAGGACGAGGTAATGCTCACGATCAAAACCCGCACACGCATGATCGGCGAAGTCACGGAATTCATCAAGGAAAATCACAAATACGATGTTCCGGAAGCCCTTGCGATTTCAATTGACGGGGGAAATGCCGGGTACCTCAATTGGATCGGCGCCAATACGGTCATCGTCAACGAGGCAAAAGAATTTTCCCTGCCAAAGAAACCCTCAAAGGAGACCTAACCCTGTCCTCAGAACGACTCGAAACGACGGTCAGCCAAATCCACGAGGAAACGCCGTCGGCAAAAACCTTTCGGCTTGAATTGCCGGCAGATGCATCGTTTCTCTTTGAATCGGGGCAGTTCGTCCTCATCAGTCTTCCCGAGGAGCCCGAAAAGGCGCGCGCGTTTTCGATCGTCTCCTCTCCGCTCGAGTCCGGATTTATTGAAATCACGGTGGAAGCGAGAGAAGACGTTTCCCGCCGAATTTGTTCGCTCACCGGAGGCGAGACCCTGCTCGTGGCACCGCCGCAAGGCAAGTGGAAATTTCGCGAAGAAGACAAACACGCCGCCTTTGTGACGCGCGGATCCGGCATCGCCCCTTTTCGTTCGATGATCCGTTACGCCCTGGAAAAAGGACTGCCCAATCGCATCGACCTTTTTTATGAAGCTCCAATTCCGTCCGCCATCCCGTATCGCCGTGAACTGGCGGAATTTGCCGATCAAGGCATCGGGATTCATCTCAGTCTCACGCATTCAGACGACCTCACGATGGACAACGAAGCCCCCTGGGAGGGAGAAACCGGAGAGTGGACCGTTCCCATGATCCGCAAACGCCTCAGTGATTTCAAGAAAACCGCGTTTTACATGTGCGGTTCGGGAAAACAAATCGACGCCCTTGTTCCCAAACTTCTCAAAAGCGGTATTCCCCAAGAACGCATCCTCGCCGAGAAGTGGGGAGATTATTGACGTGGCAAAACGGCCCTTGATTCTCGCCTCCGGTTCGCCCCAGCGGAAAAAACTGCTGAAACAATTGGGAGTACGCTTTCGCATCATCGCCCCCAATGTCGACGAATCGTCGACGCAGCGTCGGCCCGATCGTCTCGTCGCAATTCTTGCACTGCGAAAGGCGCGGAAAGTCGCCGCGAAACATCCGGGATCCTTGGTCTTGGGTGCCGACACCATTGTTGTGCATCGCGGGAAAATTGTATTGAAGCCGATCAGTAGACGCAACTCCGCCGAAATTCTCGAAACCCTCAATGGCAGTTGGCACCGCGTCTACACAGGCGTGGCGCTGATCGACGCCAAGGGAAAAGCGTGGCGCGGGGTCGCGGTTAGCCGGGTCAAAGCCCGTCTCTTGCCGAAAAAATCACTGGCCCGTTTTATCGGACGGCATATGGACAAAGCGGGCGGATACGCGGTGCAGGACAAAAATGATCCTTTCATCGAGCGCATCGAGGGTCCGCTCGACAATGTGATCGGGTTGCCGCTAACCACCGTGAAGCGATTGCTGCGCAGCGCCGCGAAGGCACGCGGGTGAGTCCGACTAGATCCTCAACCGGACTGCGAGCCGTCAATTTGACGCTTTTTGCGGGATGGCTGGCTCTATCCAAAGGAGACAACCAACTCGTACAAATTATGCCTGCGGTAGGGCTGCTTCTTGCGGCGGCAATCGCTAATACGATTCTCGCTTGGTTTAAGGAAGATTTTTCCAACACGGTTGTCGCAGGCCTCGCCATGTCGGATATAGGTTTAATCACCTGGACCGCCGTCTGGGCTAAAAATCCGGCAGCCGAACCCCATCTCGCTCTCTTGATACCGCTTGCCATCGCCTCACGCCGCCTCCCGTGGCAATGGACCACCGGCATTGTCGCCGCATCCCTCGCCGGGATTCTATGGCTTTCGGGGGGAGACGGCCCACTTCCGAGCGCGCTGCCCTATCGTCTGATGATTCTCGCGTTCATCCCCGTATCGGTTGGAATCATCGGCGCCTCCCTCACGCGAAAACAGAGTGAAAAAGTTCGCCACCGCATCGCGCTAAACCGCAGCGTTCTCTTTCATGAATTTTTAAGCCACCTGCTTTTCCAGGTGCGGGAATATCTGACCTCAATCACCAGCGTCAGCCAGCATATGCCGTCCATGATCGAGGATCCAAAAATCAAAGAGCTCGCGGAGAAACTTGCGCGCATGGTCGCTGAACTCAACGAGAAAGTCTCGCGCATGTTTGAAACCGTCCAGTCCCACACAACGACGCGGCGTCCGGCCCGGGCGATTGATTTTTCACTCAACGATCTCCTCCAGGAGGCGATGGACCTCACCCGCGAGGCTTTTCCGGTCCACACCCTTAAAACCAAAATCTGGGTGGATCCCGCTATCCCGCCCATCCAAGGCGACCGGGATATGATTTTTGCAATCAGCTCTGCCATTATTGAAAATTCCCTGGAAGCCATGCGGGAAACGGGTATGGGATCGCATCTCAACATCTCAGCCCGAGCGCTGCCGGAAAAATCCTTCGCTGAAATCGTCGTGATCGATGATGCCGGGGGCATTCCGCCCGGAGACGTGCCACGCGTTTTAACCCCTCTCTTCACAACTAAATCCCGCCTCGGCGGTGTCGGCTTGGGGCTGTCTATGTCCCGACGCATGCTGGAGCACGTCGGAGGAACCATCGAAGTGCGTTCGGAAAACGGCAGTTCCTTTATCCGAATTGTTTTACCTTTTTCTCCGGGGCTTCCTCGGATTCGCAACGACGAGTCGACCTGGGCGGGGCGCCGGTCGGACCTCTAACTATTTTTTTCGCTTTTCGTATTCCCGGCCGATGCGTTCGAGTTCCGCTTGCATATTCGCAGGCAAGGCAAGACCGTTTACGCTGGGAATAACAGCCGGCACACCCCCGGCCCCGCTTTTCTTTTTCGTCGTGGTCCCGTGGTTTTGCTCCACAACCGCCTGCACCGCTTCTTCGGCTTTATAAATCTTGGGCTCGGTGCGTTCAATCGTCTGCTGATCTTTATCGTCTCCCATCAAGACCGCTTTCAACGCACGCATCGCCGCGGCTTGTTCTTGCGCGGCATACGCAAGCGGGTCCCGTGCTCCCAAAATCGCGGCGTCGGTGACGCCTTCATAAACAAGCCCGGCCCCGGCGCCGCCGACAAACGAACCCCCGTTGGGTTTAGACTTCGATAATTTATCCTCGAACGCAGGTTTTGGGATGGGGATCTTTTTTGGCTTTCGCGGCTTGCCAATGACCGGCTCTATTTTCGCCCGCCGCATCACCGGCTTGGGCAGGGGTGATTCCCGGGGCTTCACCTCGATTAACGCCCGCGGCTGTGGGGCGCGTTCTCCGGCCTCGTATTTCCGATACGGCAGGGCGTGACTTTTAACCTCATCAATGATGATCGTGGATTTTTCCATTGGGGGCGGGCGCATGGCAGGTAAATCCGCAACCGGGGGCTCGGCCTGACCAGCACCGAAGTATTCCGCCGCGAGGGCTGCGAGACTGAAGGTAACAACGGCAGCCATAAGCGCGGTTCGGCGAACGGCGGCTGGAGAGTTCGCGCCCTCCAGGGCCGCCTCAACGGGGTCCGGGCCTCGGCCCTCGATAGGATCGAGGCCTGAGCCCTCTCCGGCCTTCCAATCGGTCATAATTTTAGGGTAATGAGAAACCTGGACCCGGTCCAGGTTTTCCTCTACCCTAATATCCAATGGATTCCCAGGAGCCCACGGGCAAGCCTCCTCGCGAGCAGCCGTTTATTCAGCCTCCTCCTGGGCTTGTGCCGCCGCCGCAGCAAAAGGCGGAGCCGCAAAAGCCCCCTCCGCTGAAATCGGAACCTTCAGGACCACCCCCGCCGTTTAAAGAACAATTCGAAACCGGACTGCGAGCTCTGTTTTCGCCAGACGCCGTTTTTAAGGAGCTCGCGGGACGCCGTGCGCCTCCCTTCGCGGAATCGGCGTTCGCCGGAGTTGTTTGGGGAGTCGGTGCCAGCGGGTTGGCCCTTCTCATCATCCAAATGAAGCTTCCCGTAAACGCCGGACTCAGCCTGCTGACACTGTTTGCCTCATTCGCCGCCCTCGTCACAGCATCAGCGTTGGTCGTCATTCTCGGGGCGTGTCTTTTCCACGGCATATCGATCGTCTCAGGTGGCAGCGGTGGGTTTGATCGTTCCCTTCAATCGCTCGCCCATTTGGCTGCCCTGTTCCCACTGCTCGCCGCCTTGCTGTGGATCTCCAACCCGCTGCTTTGGATTCTTCCTACGTTGTGGATGACCTGGCTTTCCGTTCACGCAATCGAGAAACTCCACGATGCCGATTCGGGACAGGTTTTTGTGGTGGCGGGCGCTCTGGGTCTGGCCTGCGTCGCCGCCCAGGTGGTCGGCCGCGCCACGGTCGCTCGCGCTCATTATCGGGTCGAGGACAGCATCATCAATTACGCGGTCAATCCGCAATCCCGCCAACCGATGACTCACGAATCCGCAGAATCCCTGCACGCGCCCAATCGCGCCCGCCGCAGTGCTCCTCCCGCGATGCCCAACAACCCCATGAACGTCGGGGGCAGGGTACACGCCAATCCCGTCGCGGGGTCGCTGGGCATGATCCGTCAGCCGAATGCACGCACCAATCTCGCTGGAGATCCAAGCCTGCAAATGCCGCAGATGCAGATTCCAACCGACCCCGCTCAAATGCAGCAATTAGGCATGGGTATGCTCACAACGATCAAGTCCCAATTGGCCAACAATCCCGAGGCGTTGAATAAACTGCCTCCCGAGCAAAAGGCGCTCATCGATAAATACCTCAAAATCGCGGAGATGGCGGCGAAGGGGGATATGGACGCCATCAAACAATTAAATCCCGAGCAAATTCGCGAAGACTCCGAGAATCTCACTAATTTCGCCAACCGTCAAGGCAGACCCACCGCTCCAGAAGGCCGTTAAAGCGCTATAATACCGTCGTGAGTACCGCGACGAGCCCCCCGAAGCGAACCCTGCCCCCATGGTTGAAGGCCACCCTGCCCGGCGGGGCTCGCTACGAACGCATTAAAGCCCAAATGAAGGAAGGCGTCCTGCACACCGTATGTGAAGAAGCGCGCTGCCCCAATATCGGAGAATGCTGGAACGGCGGCACCGCAACCTTCATGGTTATGGGAGAAAGCTGCACGCGGGGATGTCGATTCTGTTCGGTGCAAACCGCCAAGGCGCCTCCGCCTCCGGATCCGCTGGAGCCGGTGCGTCTCGCGCAGTCCCTCGCAAAAATGGAGCTCTCCTACGCCGTCATCACCACGGTTTGCCGCGACGATCTTGCGGATCAAGGCGCCGGACATATTGCCCTCTGCGTGCGTGCGATTCGAGACACGGCGCCGCAAATTCTGCAGGAGTTTTTGATTCAGGATTTTCGCGGCGATTTAGATTGCCTGCAAACAGTCGTCGCGGCGAAACCCGATGTTCTCGCGCACAATGTGGAAACGGTGCAGCGCCTCACCCACCCGGTGCGCGACATTAAAGCCGGGTATCGACAATCAATCGACGTTCTCGCGGCGATTAAAAAATTAGATCCGTCCATCAAAACAAAAACCTCGCTCATGCTGGGATTGGGGGAACGTGAAGACGAAGTCAGGACGGCCATGGCCGACCTGCGCGAAGCGGGCGTGGACATTTTGACGCTCGGACAATATCTCCGTCCGTCCTCGCAATCCCGCCATCTCCCCGTCTCGGAATTTGTGCATCCCGATCGTTTTGCCGCCTACGAATCGGAAGCTAAAAAAAATGGGCTTTCTCTATGTCGCGTCGGGACCGATGGTTCGCAGCTCCTACCGCGCGGGGGAACTCTTCCTGGAAGGCCTGCTGCGGTCCAAATCATGATTCTTGATTGGGGCCGCCAGCCCTACACAAAAAGCTGGGAAGAACAAAAACGCTTGGTCGACCAACGCGTGGCGGGAACGATTACCGATAAACTTATTTTTGTCGAACATGATCCGGTCTACACCTCCGGCACATCGGCGCGCGAAAAGCGACATAATAGCCTCCCACACCCCCTGCTCGCCGTCGAGCGCGGCGGCGACATAACCTACCATGGCCCGGGCCAGCTGGTCGGTTATCCGATCCTTCATCTAAAGGAACGCGGTCTTCTGGTGGGCACTCTTCTGCGCCTGCTTGAAAAGACGCTGATCGATACGCTTGCCCACTACCATCTCGAGGGCCGGGCCATTGCCGGGAAAACCGGCGTTTGGGTAGGCGACAAAAAACTGGCTTCTATCGGCATCGCGGTACGCGGCTGGGTCAGCTACCACGGCTTTTCACTGAACGCCGACTGCGACTTAAAACCTTTTTCCGCCATTCGTCCGTGCGGCTTTGATTCTGAAGTGATGAGCTCGGTCAGTGAACTCACCGGGCGCACCGTCGGGATTGAAGAGTTAAAACCCATCGTTCGATCGGCATTCGATAAACGCCTTCAGGAGATCGCCTAAATGTATTCTGTCATGAAAGAGATCCGTTTTTGCTACGGACACAGGCTTCTAAACTATTTGGGAAAGTGCCGCTACCTTCACGGACATAATGGGCTGCTTGAGGTGACGATAGAAAAAGATTCGCTGGATGAACTCGGCATGGTCACGGATTTTTCCGATATATCGAAAATCGTTAAGAAGTGGGTCGACGAGGAACTCGACCACAAACTCATCCTCAACGAAAAAGATCCCATCATCAAAGCGATGAAGGAATACGATCAGCCCTACATCACCCTGCCCGAAAATCCCACGGCCGAAACCATCGCCAAATACGTCTTCGAACACTGCCGCAATCAAGGCCTCCCCGTCAGCCAAATCGGCCTCTGGGAAACAGCAACCTCAAAAGCCGTCTACAGAGGATAGGGCCGTACCTTGAGTTGTTGAGTTATTTCGAAGAAATAACTCAACAACTCAAGGTACGGCCCCATTCTTGATCACCTTCTTAAAATAGTCGGCGCCGGATGATTTTGTCCGCTTGAAGCCGTTGGTGCGGTCGACACGATAGAGTCCGAAGCGAGGGCGGTAGCTGCCCCATTCAAAATTATCGAGCAGGCTCCAATGCAGATACCCCGTCACATGGGCCCCGTCGTCAATCGCAGACTGCAGAGAGCTTAAATGCGACTTCAGAAAGGCCTCACGCCCGTTCCCGCTGGTATCGGCCAGTCCGTTCTCAGTGACCAGGATAGGCAGTTGGTATCGTTTCGACAGCGATAGAGCAACACGACCGAGCCCCTCCGGAACAATTTCCCAATCCATATCGGTCCGAACACGATTGCCCACGCGCCCGCCGAGCAACTTCATTCCCAATTCGCCGACAATCTGCTTGAGTTCCGCGTAGGCGGGCACCACCCCCAACGGGAAAAAAGGGATCCACGCCTTCGCGACATAAATGCGCGTGTAATAGTTGAGGCCGATAAAATCGAGGGTCTGCGCGCTATTCGCGAGGTCCAGCATATGGCGATGCATGAAATGGTCCCACCGTCCAAGCGCCTCCAGATCCGCGGCACCTTGCCGGGCGGGTTCCAAATCCACAACATTCTGCGCGATGCCCACGCGTGCGCCCTTAATGTCTGCATGCACCATACGATGCACTTCGCGATGCGCCCGCAGGACATGTTCAATCAAACCGCCCTGCACAAAGGTACGCTCAAGCGTGACAATCTTATGAAAGCCGGGGGGGAAATGTCCCAACGCATAGGCGTTTAATAACCACACCATCGGTTCGTTAAACGATATCCAATCCGAAACGTCGTTGCGGCAGGCGCGAATGACCCGGTCGGCAAATTGAATGAAGGCATCCGCCGGACCGGACTCCATCCAGCCCCGGGGCCATCGCTCAAACAGCCAGGCGGGCTCACTGAAATGATGCAGACAAATGATAGGCCGGATACCGGCCTCCTTAAAAGCGCGCGCCATTTCAGCGTAGCGCTCCAAAGCGCTTTCGTCAAATTCCATGGGGGTCGGCTGAACCCGGGACCATTCCACCGAAAAACGGTAGGTATTAGCCCCGAGCTCCTTGAGGCAGGCCAGATCCTCGCGCCAGCGATTCCAGGAGTCGGCGGCGGTCCCACAGGGCTGCCACCGACGACGACGCTCCCAGTCCACGAACGCTGAATTGTCGTTGCCGCCCTCTACCTGGTAGGAGGATGTCGATGCGCCCCAAAGAAATCCGTCGGGAAAACCCATAGTGCCTCCTGATTAAATATAATTATTATGACCCCGTCACAAGGATAGAAACTATGCCTGAAACAAGAAAAGTCGTCATCATCGGATCCGGTTCGGCCGGCTACACCGCTGCCATCTATACGGCGCGCGCCAATTTAAATCCTCTCATGTATGCTGGTGTCATGCGCGGCGGCCAATTGATGATCACCAATGACGTTGAAAATTTTCCGGGATTTATTGAGCCTATCGCGGGCCCTGAACTGATGGAGCGCATGCAAAAACAGACCGAACGCCTTGGGGTCAAGATCATCAGCGAAAACGTTTCTAAAGTGGACCTCTCCAAACGTCCCTTCCTCGTAACCACAACTGAAGGCAAGGAAACCCTCGCGGAAACCTTGATTATCGCCACTGGGGCTGACGCTAAATGGCTGGGCATCGAATCCGAGAAGAAACTCATGGGCAAGGGCGTCTCTGCCTGCGCGACTTGTGACGGTTTCTTCTTCAAGGGAAAAGAACTTGTTGTTGTCGGCGGCGGCGACACCGCTATGGAAGAGGCGACCTTCCTCACCAACTTCGCGACCAAGGTAACGATTGTTCACCGGCGTGATACCTTGCGCGCCTCCCAGATCATGCAGGAACGCGCTATAAAACATCCGAAGATCTCCTTCATATGGGATTCCGTCATTGAAGAGGTTCTTGGGGAAGAAAAGATCTCCGGCGTTCGGTTGAAGAACGTTAAGACGGATGAAGTAACTGATTTTGATTGCGGGGGACTCTTCCTCGCTATTGGTCATACTCCCAATACGAAGTTCCTCGATGGGCAGTTAGACCTTGATGATGTGGGCTATATCAACGCGGACCGGCGTACGCGCACGAATATCGAAGGTGTGTTTGCTGCTGGGGATGCGATGGATACCCGGTACCGGCAGGCGATTACGGCTGCGGGGCATGGGTGTATGGCGGCGCTTGAAGCAGAGCGGTGGTTGGCCGAGAAGGAAGCTGACGCGCAGCCTGCCTGATTCTCTTGAATTGACTTTGACGGCATAAACTGTCTCCTTCTATCTAGGAGGGGGTGTTCTCGTCTGATTTCCCAACAGACTGACCGTGTTCGGTGGCATTAGCTGTCTCCGGTATTGTTGAAATATCGTGGTTTTAGGGGCACACTCAGGGGGGTATCGTGGGCATATGGGCGGATGGGCGATGATGGTTGAGGTTCGCTGCAGGTCTTGGTTTCAATATGTGTATGTGCCGGTAAGCGTACTATACCGACCAGAAATTGCCGTATTTGCGCGCATTTTGAGGAACCTGCAATTGGAGAATATGTTGGTTGGGATTAAGGGTTTGACAATTTTCCCGTCCCGGAATGTGCGTGCTATACCGTTTCGGCACATATATTGTTCGGCCGACCAGGGGCCCTGGACAAAAGGTATAGAATAGGTATAATTACTATATACTTATGGATTTCGAATTCGACGACAGAAAAAGCAGGTCCAAC
>NVTF01000096.1 GCA_002401485.1 Elusimicrobiota bacterium
TATTTTTGAGAGACCTCGCGAATTTTAGAAAAAACTTCTTCGGGGCGTTCGCGAATTTTCCGTAGTCCCTAACGCGTTTTTTATCTGAAGGAGTCGACATCTTGTCAAAGATTTCAGTCGGAAATCCCCCAGGCTCGACAAGGATGGACTCGATGCCAAATCCCGGGAGTTCCGCCCGGTAGCCTTCCACCAGCGCTTCCAAGGCCCACTTCGAGGCGGTGTAGGGCCCGAAAAACGGGAGATTGACCCGGCCGACGACGCTCGAAATGTGGATGAGCAGCCCGGACCCTTGCTCGCGCAGCAGAGGAAGAACCGCGCGGTTCACGCGCTGCACGCCGAAGACATTGATCTCAAACACCTTCTTCCAATCGTCGATGGTGAAGGTTTCCTGCAAGCCGATCATCGAAACCCCGGCGTTATTGATGACAACATCGATGCCGCCTAAAGCGTCGATCGCGTCCTGGACCCCGAGCGCGACACTGCCATCGTCAGCAACATCGAGGTCGATCACCGTCGCGCCGGCGGTCGTGAGCGCAAGGGCGGATGCCTTATTTTTGTTCTGCGAGTTGCGCATCGTGGCCGCAACCTGGTGCCCTTCCTCGAGGAGGGTCTCGGTAATGAGTTTTCCAAATCCAGTGCTGGTTCCCGTGATAAGAATTTTCATAAATCTCTCCAAGTTAGAAGTATCGTGTGATACCAAATTCAACGTAGTCATCCTGAGAAAAAGTCGAGGTCGGGTCGCCGGAACGCACGGCGGAGAAGAACCGTCCCTCGAGGGTCGCTTTGAAGTTCTCACCGATGCGGCGGCTGGCTTCGATATTAAAAAAGCGGGTTTCGTGATCTAAATCCTGCACCATGCCCGCAAGCAGTTCGCTGGAGGCTTCATCGTTGGCCGCCAGCCGGGCACCGAGGAAGACATCATTGTCAGCAGGGGAAGACCCTGACTTGCCGCGTTGGTCCCATTGGTATTCACTCAACACCCCAAGATCTGCGACACCGATCAGGCCGTTAAAGGTGTATTCGTAGCCCGCGACCAAGGCCTTGAAGCGATCCTGCTGCCCAGTGCGGTCGATGGCTTCAAACTTCCAAAGGAACCCGCCGACGGTCCATTGCAGGTCGATGCTGCTTTGGTGGATGAGTTCATACACCGGAACCAGGGCCCCGTTACGAGCAATAAAACGAGGGTCGCGCGTTAGGCCATAGAAATGGGATACGCCGATATCCCAATCTCCAAGGCTGTGCGAGTAACGCGCGGCCCAATCTGTGTGAGCACGGCCGTTGCCCGATTGCAGGATGCGGTCGTCCTCCGAAATGGATGGACCGGGCCGAAGGCGACCGTCTTCGCCCGGGAAGATCCGTTCCCGAAATCCCGGCAAGGCGAATAAATCGAGCGTGCCGTATTCCCTCACGAGAGCGAGGTTGACCATGGGTTGTCCGAGGCGGTCTTCCCCATCGATGTTTTCAACCGCATCGATCTGGTTGATGAAGTCAACCAAATGCAGGCTTTCGGTCACGCCCCAGTACACCTTGCGAATACCGATGCGCAATTCCCACCGGTCGAGGGCCGTTTCCCAGTACGCTTCCCGGATGTCAAAATGCGTGCGTTCGCTGTCCTGTTGATCAATGCGCAAATAGGGTCGAAAGATGAGGGACCAACGATCCTGGCCGAAGGATATTTCGGGTTCGAAAAAACCTGAGACGGCCGAACCTTGATGCTGCCCGGCGAATGCCGCCGCCTGGGTGAATCCGCGCACTTCAATGCCGGCGAGGCCGCCCGTGCGCCACTCACTGGCCCCCGCGAGCGCGGGGACCAGGAGTATCGCGAGGGGAAACAGCGCGAAATTCATTCAGCGGGTTCGCTTGAGCGCGTTGCGGTCGAAGTCACGCGCGGTGAGACCCTTCTTGAATTGGTAGTTGCTCCATTGCAGGTCGGTGCTTTTTCCCGTCTGGTGGTTGACGACTGTCATCAAGTTCGGACGCCAGTGTTTGCCGAGGTATTGGTGGTAGTCCTTGTAGTCGAGGGTCTTGAGCAGATCCCCTTTGCGGTCGTGGAACTGCACTTTCTGAAGGCGGTAGTGTTCCTTATCCAACCATGTGACGAGTTTGGTATATCCCGACTTTTTATCGACGGGGTAGCGCTCAATGACGAAGTTGTTTCCCTCATCGCGCAGCCATTTGTAGGTATACTCTTCCACCTCTTGGGAACTGATGTCCTCATAGGAGAACTCGCTTCCCATAAACGGTCCCGACTTGTTGTTCGCGGAGATCCGTTTGACGCGCTTGAGCGCCGGCAGGAACAGCCATTGATCATCGTTGCCGGTCATTTTGCTGTGCGTGAGAAATTTCGTGTCTTTCACATCGCGCGGTTTGTCAAAGAGCACCAAGGTTTTATCGCCTCCGTCGATCACTTCCAACGTACGAACGCGCGTGTGCCGTGTGGAGGTATGGCCGCGTTTGTTCTTAAGGATCATCAGGGAGTCGGCTGAAAAGTCCGAAAACCCGATATCCCGGCGGTCGGCTTCAATGGCGATAGCCAAGCCTTTCTCCTCGGCTGTCTCGGCGTACACCGATGACGTTCCCAGAACCAGCAAGAGCGCTCCGGTGGCGATGGAATCCACCAACTTGCGATATCCCTTGGTCATGTGTCGTTGCTCCTTTTTTTTATCTTTCTTCGCCCAGATTTCTTCAAACATCATGAGCAGCGGCGGCAGCAGCAGCAGGTCGGCGGCAAGCGCGATCACAATGGTGATCGCCGTCAGTTTTCCCATTGAGGAGTTCATTTCAAAATGCGACTGCGCCAGAACAATAAACCCGGCGACCAGTACCACCGTGGTTCCGACCAGCGCCGGCCCGACTGTTTGGAACACGTAGCGAATCGCGTCTTGGGGATTCATGCCTTGTTCCCGACGCGCCCGGAGATACTTGGCGAGGAAATGCACGGTGTCGTCCACGACAATACCGATGGTCATGCCGGTGACGAGCGCCAGCGACATCGTGACGCGTCCCCCGAGAATCCCCCAGACTCCAAACCCCGCCAACGCCGGCAATAGGTTTGGAACCAGGCTGATCGTTCCCACGCGCAAACTCCTTAAGGTGAGCATGAGAATTCCCGAGATAAGAATCAGCGCGAGAAAAGCGCCGGTCAGGGCTCCCACCAGGTTGCGAATGGAGATGTGCGCGAACATCACCGCCGCCGAGGACGCCGTCGCGTGCATCGACGTCGGTGTGTTCGCGCGCAGCCAGGCTTCCGTCTCGGCTGCAAATTCGCGGGTCTCCCGTGTGGACATGTCGCGAATTGTCGCCGTCAGCCGGGTCGCAGATTTGTCGATATTGATTTGATTGTTCAGATCAAACCCATAAGGAAGAGACATCTCGTAGAGCAGAAGATATTGCGCCGCGAGATTCCGGCTTTCAGGAAGTTTGTAATACGCCTCATCGTCTCCGTGCATCGATCGATTCACCTTCTTCATGACATCGGTGAACGAAACCACATGCACGACCTGTGGCCGCGACTCCAGCCACTGTTGGAACTTCTGCACGTTTTGCAGGTAGGCGGGGTTTTGAATGCCGCCTTCCTCGCCCGACTTGAGGTTGAACTGCATTTGGTACAGCCCCGTTAGGTTGTCGGCGGTGAAGTCCGAGTCCGTTCGAAAGGCCATCGTTTCGTCGAAGTATTCCACCCAGCGGTCGTCGAACTCATTGCGCGGAATAAAGAGAGATAAGCCGATCGCCACCGCCGAAACCCCAACGAGCAGTTGCTTGCGGCGGGCGATCACAAACTCTGCCAAGGATCCCAAGCCGGCGGCGACTGTTGACTCCGACTCCTTCTTCGCCCGCATGGGGAGAATAGACACCAGGGCCGGGAGGAACAAGATCGAATAGAGCCACGCCCCTGCAACCCCGACCGCCGTGATGTTGCCCAAATGCCAGAACGGGGGGGCTTCCGAGAAATTCATGCTCAAGAACCCGATTGCCGTCGTGAGGCTGGTGAGAAACACCGGCCCGAAGTTCACGCGTAGGGATTCCACAATCGCGTCATCTTTCTTCATGCCTTTGCGCATGGCTACCAGCATCGAAAGAAGAATGTGAATGCTGTCGGCAACCGCCAGCGTCATGATCATGGTCGGCGCCATTGCGGACGGGGGGGAAAGTTTTATACCCACCCACCCGGCAAATCCCATGCCCGTGATGGTGGAGAGCATGATCACGAGAAGCGTGCCCGCCACTGCGGTAAATGAACGCAGGGTGATCATGGCGAACAATAGGATGACGCCATACATAATCGGGATTAGCGTCATCATGTCGTTTTGAGAACTCTCCGCGAACGCATTGTTGAGCATCGTGAGGCCGGTGATGCGCACTCGGTGCCCCGGGTTGTCGGCTTCCACCTTGCGTGCGAGTGCACGGGCGACCTTCACGGCTTTGGCGACTTCCCGCGGATCGTCGCTGGAAAAGGTCAGGGTCACATTGATGCCGACCATGTTCGCCGTGTCGCGAATTAACTGTCCGTTAAGGAAGGGTTCCGCCAGCGCCTTTTTCTTCGCGTAGGCTAAATCGGAGTTTTCATCCTCGATGAGGTCGCCCACGGTAAGGTCGTCACCTTCGGCGCGTGTGTCTTGGAAGTTGTTGACGGAGTCCACCCGCGTAGCGTAGGGGATTTGCCAACCGCCCGTGGTCAACTGAGCGGCCGCCTTAACGGTATCCGCGTCCAGCGCATCGCCGTCGTCAGGAACGAGAACAAAAAGAATGCCGTCAGCCTTGGTGTAAATATCCTGCATGCGCTCGAAGCTTTCGAGCTGCGGGTTGTATTTACTGAAGAACACCCGGTAGTTCGTGCTGAACCCGAGGTATTGTGCGCCCGTTCCCATCGCGATGGTTACGGCGAGGCTTAACCCAATTGCGAGCCACCGATATTTGATAACCGCTCGCGCGTAACGGACGATTGCATTTTCAATTTTTTGAACCATGTTCTAATTCTCCCGAATTCTTCTTTACTGTTCGTTCCAATTCCAACCAAAAAAAAGGCTGAAAGTTCCTATCTTTACTGATCGTTCCAGAATTGAGCAAAAAAAGAGGTCCACTCCTTCGTTTTTCATACAAGACCCTCAAAAGCAACCTCTAGGATCGCTATCAGTTGCTCAGGCTGCGCGCCCCCGCGTGCCATGACGCTCATTCCCACAATGCAGGAGTGAATGTTCTGCGCGATCGCGATGGGTTTGTGTTTTGTGGGAAGTTCACCGGCTTGTTGTCCGCGGGCGATAACACCGGCTAATAGGATCAGCTTTTTCTCAAGCAGATTGTCTATCACAGCCTTCACATCGGGATCGGCATGGGTGGACCCCATGATGGAGCTGATAATCATACAGCCCTTTGCGGCATCGGTCACTTCGAATCTCGCTTTGATTCTATTTTTGTATTTCTCGAGGACCATACGAGCGGGTTCTTGCGCTTCAAGAACCCCGCGGGCCTCTTCCTTCATGATATCAGCGAAGGATTCGAGGGCTTTGATGTAGAGCTGGCGCTTGTCGCCGAATTCGTTGTAGAGAGATTGCCGGTTTATTTTTGTCGCGTTCACGAGGTCCTGAATAGACGTCGCCGCGAAGCCCTTTTCCATGAAGGTATCGAGGGCTGCTTGCAGGACTTCTGCTCGGATGAATTCTTTTGTTCGGGACATGGCGATTTTGGAATGTTCAGTCAATTATAGACTGAACGTTCCAGAATGTCAAGGGAAATTTTTTGAACGGCTTCAAGAGGTCCAGAGTGAGGAAGGTTTCTTTTGAAGTGAATTACAAAGTCAAAAATGATGTTTGTATCGGAGCAAATTAAGAGCTATGAGAATCAGTCCGTTTATTCCTACAATACTTATATGCCAAGTTATAACGCCGCGTCTGAAATCAAACCGCTCGCCTGCATTCGCCACTCGAGTCTAGGTGGGATCTATGTCGTTAAAGACGTTAACAACGACAAGCTCTATTTATTGGACAGCAATGGATCCGAAGTTAACTTCATGTTCCGCGGCCAGTTCGGTCCCGCTTCGGAAGAAGAAGCTAAAAGCCTGCATCGAATTTTGATGCGGATGCAGATTAAGTCCACCGCAAGACCGCGGGCCAAGGTTGAAGACCCGGAGAAAATTCGGGACCAGTTTAAGACCTACTTGGAGGATCTCGGGGAAAAAAATCCCGCGGCCGCGAAGGGCTTCGAGGTTTTTTGGAAGAAGCTCATTGACATGGCCGGCGATCAGCCCGGTGATTCTTGGGGAATGCGCGACAGCAAAAAAAACGGGCTGAACCCCGTCCTCAAAATCAACAGCAAGAAGACCGGTAAGAGCGTAAACCTCGCCCACTTTTTCGGCGGCAACAAAGACCGCACGGAGATGAGCATTATTGTTGTGAAGGCTCATCTGCCGCAGGAGTCGTTTGGTCTTTTTCCCAATAAAAAGACCTGCTACGGCGCGGGAGACTCGGTCGATATCAAATACGAAGAGCTCCTCAATGGCGTCGGTGAAAAGTATTTGAATTGTTTTAAGGCGATCTTAAAACCCTGACCCGCTAAAGTCCTATTGAAATCGCTGCATGCGGGAGTCATACCCTTACATGGTCAGTGAAAAAATCCTGAGCTGCTTGGAAAGCGAAGCCCTCCTTATTAAAAGTCCGATTCACGGGCTCCATCACTGGCGCACGGTCGAGCGCAACGGGCTTTATCTGGCTCAGTTCACGGGAGCGGACAAAGAGGTAATTTCTTTGTTCGGGCATTTTCATGATTGCATGCGCGAAAACGAGGGGCGCGATATAGAGCACGGTCCTCGTGCGACGACGTTTCTTCGCGGCAATCGCTATCTGATTCCCTTGGATGACGAGTGTTTTGAAATGTTGTGTGTGGCGTGCAGCGGGCATACGTTCGGGCGGACTTCTGACTGCGTGACGGTCGCCACCTGCTGGGATGCGGACCGGTTGGATTTGGACCGGGTCGGCATTCAGCGCGATCCCAAATATTTCAGGAGTGACGAGGCGCAGCGGATAGTACGTGAAGGGGATGACGCGGTTTTGCATCGTTTTGCTGCGATCGAGAAAAAGTAATTCCCCATAGACGAAACTTGAATTCCCGGTTATCCTAATACTACTGAGTCACCGAATGTCCCACAGCATCGCAGGACTCGTTTAGATCGGTACGCACACCTTCATTAGCACCCGTTACTAGAGTACTTGTCGTTTCTACCCGGACAGCCGTGTAATCTCCTGGCAGTTTCAGGATATCTATAGGGAGGGGGAAATGAATAAATTGGACGCGATTATCCGTAATCTGAAAAATGATGATGACCGGGAATTACGCGCCTATACTTTTAACGAGTTGGGAATTTTCCTGGGGAAACTAGGGGACGACCGCTGTATCGAATGTTTTGAAAACGCCTGCCGGCTAACCGATTCGCCCGGCAATAAGATGCGCATGCTCGGACGGTTGGGCGATGCCTATTGTCTGATTCGTCAGGATTGGGATCGGGCCGAAAAATTTTACCAGGCCTGCATCTCTGTCGGAGATCGAGCCAACTGCAACCCGCTTCATGTTTGGCAAGCGCGCTTTCGTCTCAATGATCTTGAATTGGATCGGCGTGGAAAGAACCGGGAATTTGAGGAGATGCGGGGAACAATCATCCTCAACAGCGAGTCCTGCGAAGCCTTGGTCGGGAATCTGGAAATTCCGTCGCTGTAACTAAGCGGCGGACTTCAGCGAATCCAGGCTGCCTTCTTGCTGATCCTTGGCGACCAGTTCGTCGCAGCCGCCGATGACTTCGTCACCGAAAAAAATCTGAGGAACGGTCCTCATCCCGGAGCGCTCGGCCAATTTTTCGACCTCCTCTATGCTCCATCGCTGAATGTTGACTTCATCGAAGGGCACTTGCCGCCGTTCAAGGAGACTCTTCGCCGCTACGCAGAAGGGACAATTGTTTTTTGTGTAAATAATGACACTGGCCATTTCAGTAACAATGGTACCATACGAAAATTAAGGTATGGAAAACATTTACCGACTCCTTCGACCGGAAGTGAACAAAAACCGCCGTTTGGTCAGTGCGGAAATTGAGCGCCTTGCTTTGAGCGAGGATCGCGTCGCGCGCTATGAGCCGGATCTACGAAAGGTCATCGAGACCCTCGTTGACTGCGAAGGGTGGACTTCTGTTTCTAAAGTCGGGGACAACCTGCTCGGCGCCAGAAAATTCGGCTGCACGATGTCCTTTGAGCCGGGAGGACAGTGGGAGGTCTCGGCTCCGCCTACGTCGACGGTCAGCCAGTGGCGGAAGGGGCAGGAGAAGCTTGACACTGAATTGATGGCCTTGGACGCGGTGAAGGATTTGCACACTATGCACATCGGTCTAAATCCTTGGGAGGCCGTGGATGATATTCCGCTGCTTCCTAGCCCGCGTTATGATCTCATGGACGCACATTTTAAAAAGGTCGGCGGCCGCGGCCGCGAAATGATGCGTTTGACCGTAGGCCTGCAGGTCAATCTCGATTACAATACCGAGAAACACGCCATGCAGCTTCTTCGGGCGGGATTTTTTTTGGCGCCGCCGTTGAGCGCTTTGTTTTCCAACTCGCCGTTTGCGCGCGGGAAATCGACGGGAAATCTTTCCGAACGTCATTTTATTTGGACGAAGACAGACCCCGACCGTTCGGGATTTATCGAAGAAGCCCTGCGGGAAAACTTCACGCTTAGAGAGTACGCGGCGCATATCGCGTCGGTTCCTTTGATGTACGCGTTTGACGAAGCGGGTGACGTCTACGGACCTCAGGGTCATCCTTGGAAGAATCTGGATTCCTCTGATCAGGAGCGCAATGCCCTTGGGCCATCAAGCAGGTGTTCACTGAGACCCGGCTCAAACCGGGTACCGTGGAGGTCCGCTTTTTTGATCAGGTTCCGCCGCCGTTGTTTGGCGGCGCAACAGCCATGATCGTCGGATTGCTCTACGATGATGATAATGTGCAGGAAATCCTCTCAACCATGGGGGGCAGCGCCGAGTCTCTTGCCGAAGCGATGGCTCTGGGCGCGCGGACCGGTCTCGCTGATGAAGCGATCTTCGCCAAGGTACGCACGTTATTTGAGATGGCGGAGAAAGGGCTTGTCCGCCGCGGCTTCGGTGAAGAAGAGTTTTTGGCCCCGGTAGAACGGCTGCTGCGCGACCGCAAGACCCCCGCAGAATATTGGGAGATGCCGACGCTCGGAAAGAAGTTGGCTATGCGGGAAGCTTTTTAAAGACGCAGGCGAGCCAGCGGGCTTCTTCTTGCGGAACGTTGCCGGGCCGGTAGTAGTGTTCGACCAGTTCAAACCCCGCGCCTTCGACAAGACCCTGATAATCCTCAAGCTCCATTAAATTAGCGTAGCGGGTGCTGCTAAAGTCCTCCCCGTGCCCGCGCGGGTTGGATGAGAATAAAATTCCCCCGTTCCGCAGGGCTGCATGCAGGTCTTTGAGCACCCTGTGAAACTCAGGTTTAGGCACATGGAATAAAGACGCGTTGGCGAAAATTCCGTGGAAGGATCCGGTGGGGAGCTTCATGTCGAGAAAATCGCGATGCAGCACCTCGCAGCCGGAGTATTTCCGGGCCATGGAGCAAAAAGACTCGCAGCCTTCCAGGCCGATGGCGGTGTGGCCCGAGGCGGTGAAGTATTTTAGGTCGCGTCCCGGGCCGCAGCCGAGGTCGAGGAGGGTCCAGGGGCGGGTATGGGGAATGTGCCGGAATAAAGCCGCGTAGTTCTGCGAGACATCGTGATCCTTGGTCGCCTCCCAAAAAGCGTCCGGGTTTTGCTCGTAGTGCGTGAGCGTTTTGGCGGTTAAGGTTTTGGGGAGTCGGAGGGGCGGCTTCATGACAGTTTAGAATATGAATTTCGCCGATTCCTTGAAAAGGTGTTTGAAATATTGGAGCATGACGTGATGAACTTTTTATTCCTCATAGACCCGCTTGAGACGGTCGTTGCCGAGAAAGATACCTCCTTCATGCTGATGGAGGCCGCCCATAGGCGCGGCCATAAAATATTTTATCTGCCCAACGGCGGCATGAGTTCCGATCGCAACAATTTTTCGTTTCGGGCAACACCGGTTGTTCCCCAACGGAAAAAGGCGCTGCCCTTCGACGTCGAACCGGAGTGTCTCCTGCCTGCCGAGAAGGTGGATGTCATTTTCGTGCGCAACGACCCGCCTTTTAATGAGCGCTACTTGGTCAATACGTGGATACTCGACCGTCTGCCTAAGCGAATTGTTGTTGTTAATCGGAGCAGTTCCATTCGAACCGTTAACGAGAAGCTCTGGTGCACGCAATTCGCCGACCTCATGCCGCGCACCCTGATTTCATCACATCGCGCCGAGTTGGACGCTTTTCTGCGCGAAGAGAGGACGGTGGTGGTTAAGCCGACAAACGGGCACGGCGGGCGCGCGATTTTTATTTTATCGGAGGGAGATGTTAACACCAGCGTGACGCTCGAAACGCTGACTTCGAAATATACCGAAGAGATTTTGATGCAGGCCTATATCCCAGAGGCCCAAGAGGGAGATAAGCGGGTGTTGCTTCTAAACGGCGAACCCCTTGGCGCGATGCTCCGTCTGCATGGTCCCGACGACCACCGCAACAATCTTTTTACAGGAGCGACCGCAAAACCCTCGGAAATAACGGACGCGGATTTGAAGATCGTGAATGTCCTCAAGCCCCATCTCAAAGAGTTGGGCCTCTATTTTGTAGGAATCGATATCCTCGGCGGAAAACTGATTGAGGTAAACGTAACCTCCCCGACCTGCCTGCAGGAGTTGGTTAAGTTTTCCGGTGAGGCCCACGACGCCTCGGTGATTGAATTCGTGGAAGGCCTGGCGTCGGTCGGCGTTAGCTAGGGTTCAGCGTCTTTTCCAGATCACCGCTGTCGTTCATCTCTTTAATGATGTCGCAGCCGCCGACGAGTTTGCCGTCCACATAGAGCTGCGGGATCGTCGGCCAGTTGCCGTATTCCTTGACGCCTTGGCGCACGTTTTCATCGCTTAACACGTCAAACGAGCCGAAATCCGCATTGCGCTGTCGGAGGATTTCAATCACGGCGTTGGAAAAACCGCACTGCGGTGCTTCGGGAGTGCCCTTCATAAACAGGAAGACCCGCTTGGATGCAATAATTTCTTCAAGTCGTTTTTTAAGTGCGTCTTCCATTATTCTCTCACCTTTGTTTTGATTGCCAACGCGTGCACCGGGCCCTTGAGTTCATCCTTGATGGGGTCTGTCACCATTCGATGCTGCTCGATCAGAGTTTTTCCTTCAAACCCTTCATAAATGACGATGGCTTGGAGGTGTTCCCCATCCTGCATCGGATCGAGTACCTGGACAGTCGCCCCCGGGAGGGCTTCTTCAATCTTGTTTTTTAGCGCTTCCAGCATGATACTTTATGGTAACTAATTATCTTTCCCACGCCAATGATGGCGGTGCAATAAAGCAGTAAACTAGTGCCTGCGGCAGTATTGAACGTTATGCCTCTTAAAACGACCTGCGGACCCTTTCAGCCGAGCCTTGAAAAAGCCTTTGTGAAGGCTGTTCTTTCCGCTCACCCCAATCTCACCACAAAAATCGCCGTCGTCGCCCCGAGCCGCAGGCTTGCCGACCGTCTGGAACGTTTATTGGCGATGGAGGCCGGCCTCAGCCTGATCAACATCAAATTCCATACCTTCCACAGCCTCGCCTCCCAGGTAGTTGAAGATTCCCAGCAGTTGACCTCCACGATCGTGACCGACGGCCTGTTTCATGATTCCTTGGTTGACCAATTGCTCCGGGATGGCGCCAAAGACCGCTCGAAGGGATTATCCGCCGCGTACCGGTCCAGTATTCGCGATCTCATCGATGGGGGATTGGATCCCCGTGTTCTTCCCGATGACTTCCTCAATCTGTTTAAGGAAAAGGCCGCGCAGATTCGTATGAAGGATCTGTTGTCCCTGCTGGATCGATATTTAGAAAAACTAAATGACATCGGCGTGCTGCCGCCGGCCGGGGTCGCCAAATTGGCGGCGCAGGTCGTCATGAACGATCAAGGCGGCCTGGGTCAATACAGCAAAATTCTCTATTACGGCTTCTACGATCTCACCGGGGTCCAGGGTGATTTCTTTCATGCGGTCGCCGCCAACCACAATGTTGAACTTTTCTTCCCGCTGCGAAAGGATCATCCTGCGTTTCATTTCGCCCAGGCGAGCCTGGATTCGCCGCGAATGCGTTTGGGGGGTGATCAGCCTGAGCACATCCAGGCTAAACCCGAACAACGCGCATTGGGGCTGACGCTGAATCGTCTGTTCAACGCCCATGAATCCGAGATCCCGAAGCAGAAGGCGGGCCTCACCGTTTTTAATGTCTCCGGCGTGCGGGGGGAACTCTGGCGCGTCGCCAAGGAGATCATCGCTCTTACGGAACGCAAGAAGGATCCGCTCGCGTTCCACGAGATCGGGATCGCCGCGCGCACCCTCGAGCCTTATCAGGGGGCGATCAAGGAAGTTCTCGATGAGCACCGCATTCCGTACGCGATGACCGTTGGCGAGCCGCTCCTGCGTCATCCCATTGCAAAGTTGGCGGCGTCCTTGCTCTCCCTTCATAAGCGGCAGTACCCCGCTCAGAGTGTGCTGGACATTCTAGATTCGCCGCTGCTGAAAACCCATGACGCCAATATCAGCGCGTGGAAGAATCTGATTAAGAAACAAGCGGTGCATTCTGGTTGGCTGCAGTGGGAGGGGAAAATCGAGCCGTTTACGAAAAAACACTTCGAGCTTTTCTCCGATGTGAAACGGGAAGAGAACGAAGGCGGCCCGGTGATTGATAAGAAGGATACGGCCGCTTTTTGGGAGTTCCTTTCGGGTCTGCGAACCAAACTTCGCGGCGGCCAGGGCATGTCGGGCTGGTCGACCTGCGCGGAGCACGCCAAATCAATCTTAAATACTGTCTTCGACGCTCCTCAGGATGAACCGGCGTGGGAGGCGGTCCAGGCTGCAATCGAAGAGCTGAAAATTTTTGAACTCGCTCATCCCGAGGCGTTGTGGGAAGAGTTTCTGGAAGCGTTTGAGGAAAAGATGCGGCGGTCGTTGCTCGAGACGCGAACACGGAATTTAGGCGTTCGGGTAACGGGGGCAATGGATGCCCGCGGCGAGAGTTTTAAGGTGTTGTTTGTTTTGGGCTGTCGCCAGGGATTGTTCCCGCGAAACATTCATGAAGACCCTTTGATGCCGGACTCGGCGAGGCAGGTCCTGCGCGATAGCTTGGGGTATTGGGTTTCACCGAAATTGGAGGCGTACGAAGAGGAAAAGCTGCTCTTTTATTTGTTATGCGCGTCGGCCCAGGAGCATTTGTACTGCGTTTTTCCGCGGAGCTCCGATGAAGGCAAGGCCCAGACTCCTTCTACCTATTTGCAGGAATTGTGCCGCGCCGCGAATATCCGCCTCGAGGGGGCCGGCATGACCACGGTGCCCCGGGCGCCGTTTGACCGGGTGAAGGCGCAATGGGAAGAGGATGTCGCCGGCCTGTCCCCAAAAGAAATTTCCTTGCTCCTGGCGCGGGGGCATGACGACCCCCAACCGTTTTATTCTCGTGTCGGAACGTGGGACCCTGCGTTGTTGTTGGGCTGCAGTGAACGCCTGAAGCTGTTGACCTCTGCGGCTGAGCTTTCCTCGATCGACGGCGTGATTGAGTCTCCGACCTCGTTTTTGCATGAGCTCAACAAACGAGGCTTGTCCCCCTCGGCATTGGAATCATTTTCATCGTGCCCATTTAAGTTTTTCTCCGAGAAATTGCTCGGCCTCAAGTCGGTGGAGGAGCCCTCGGCCTCGGGGGAACTTTTGCCGTGGGTGCAGGGCCAGTTGTACCACGCAATTCTGGAAGATTTTTATGCCCGCCTCGGCAAGTCAGGGTTCTGGAAGGAAAAAGACGCTCCCTGGAACAGCGATCTCGACGCGTCGATTGCGGAGATTTTTAAGGCCAACAATTGGCGCACCATCGGCGTGTATCCGGTGTTGTGGGAGGGGGAGATGCGGCGCATGCGATCGCAGCTGCGGCGCATGGTGCCGATGGACATCGAATTGCTGAAGGCGATGGGACTGACCCCGGTCTTGTTTGAAGCGAAGCTGACGGCCAAGGTCGGCGGGGTGCGCATCCGCGGGATTGTTGATCGCGTTGACAAAACCGAGGACGGCCAATACCGCGTGGTGGATTATAAATCGCGCTGGCATAAACCAAAATTAAAGACTCTCGTCGGGGAAATGAGCCTCCTGCAGGCGCCGTTGTATCAGGAACTATTGGTGGGTGACCCGAGTGTCGGAGCATCCCCGGACTCTATTGAGGGTGCGGCCTATATCGCGATTGAGGATTCTCTCGAAACCACATCGTTTCCATGGATGCAGGAGTTTACCGGTAGTGATTGGCGTTCCTCGCGCGAGGAAGTGTTGGACAATGTGAAGAAGTTTTTGGGTCAAATGCGTCGGGGAGAGTTTCCGATCGCTCCCGGTGAAGGCCGTGGGGGGGCGTGTGAATACTGCGACTACGCATTCGCCTGCCGCAAGGCGCATCCGGCGACGCGCCATCGCGCGGCAAAATCAAAAGTGATTGCACTGTTTGAGGCGGCCCATAAGGTTCCGGTGCTCAAGCCCCAGAAGAAGGCGAAAGTTAAGAAATGAAGGAAAAACCCGTCGACCATAAAGACCGCGAACGCGCGCGCACCGACCTCGATCACAATATCGTGGTGGCCGCCGGTGCAGGCACGGGTAAAACGACGCTTTTAACGGATCGAATTCTATTTCTGCTCCTGAAGAAGGGGTTGAAGGTTCAGGAGATCGTCGCGTTGACCTTCACCGAAAAAGCGGCGGGGGAAATCCGGGAGCGAGTGACTCAGAAGCTTATCGATTTATTAGCGGAAACACGCAGCGCGTGGGCGAATGAATTTCTGGATGACTTAAAGAAAGATCTCTCCCTGGTGAAGCCGTTGATCGAAAAAGCCCTCGAGGCGATGGACCGCGCCCAGATCGGGACCATTCATTCGTTCGCGTCGCATATTTTGAAGTTGTATCCCTTGGAAGCGGGTGTGGACCCGGCCTTTGAAGTCGACGACGGGGATTCCCTGGACGCTCTTTTTGAATCGGAATGGGCGTTGTGGTTGGAGAGTGAACTGGGAGAAGAACCCCTCGATCGCGAAGACCGCAAGAAGTGGACCTTGCGCAAGGAACGCTGGCTGGAACTGCTGCGGTTAATTCGATTGGAAGACCTGCACGGATTGGCGCGAACTCTGTGTGAGGAAGAAGTTTCGGAGACGGTCTCGGTTGGGACAACGGATGCGATTCGTATTCGTTTGGCGGGGCTCGGCGCCGAGACCGAAATCTATCTCGATCAGTTCACCGTCGCAGCCC
>NVTF01000097.1 GCA_002401485.1 Elusimicrobiota bacterium
TAAAAAGAAAATGAGTTTTTGCTTCATAGTCTCCTCACTTCCGCCGTCGAACCCAATTCATCGAGCCTGGCGCGAAAAGCCATCGCGCTGCGAATTCGCGTCCTAGGGTTGGGATCCAAGGCGTCGGCGATTAACTGATCCACCGACGCGGGCAGGGTCCCGTCATGCTGACTGGGGGGGATGTATTGCCTTTCGAGTTTCAACGCCAAGCCCCCACGCGCGTCATACGGCAGGCGGCCCGTCAACATCTCATAAAGACAGACGCCCAATGAAAAGACATCGGAGACAGCACCCACCGCACCTTCTTCCGCCTCGGGTGCCATGTACACCGGAGTCCCGACAATGGTTCGCGTATGGTCCAGAACAATGCCGTTGCCCTCGGCTTGTCCGCCCCGCTGCGAAACGTCAACGGTCGAATTCACCTTGCGTGCAATTCCGAAATCCATGACCTTCACAAATCCCTGGTCCGTTAACATGACATTGGCCGGTTTTAAATCACGATGCACCACCCCGCGCGCGTGAGCGAATTCGAGGGCATCACACACCGGGCGCATAATCGCGACAGATTCAGCGAAGGTCAAATTGTGCTTTTCGGCGAGCAAATGCTGGATCGTTTTTCCCTTCGCCATTTCAAACACGAGGTAAAGGCCCGATTTAAGATCAAGAATCTCATAAATGCCGATGATGTGCGGATGATGCAACGCAGCGACGGTCCGGGCTTCCTGCATGTAGTATTCGCGCCCTGCCTCACCCATCGCGCTCAAATCCTCGGTCATCAATTTAATCGCGACGACGCGGCCCAAGGTGAGATCCAGTGCCTCCCAAACCTGCCCCATTCCGCCTTTTCCGATGATGCGCGAAAGTTTGTATTTGCCAGCAAGCGGCCCGTCGTCCTCTTCGGAAGAAAGTGCATCGTTTTTTGCCGCAATTTTCGCGGCGGAGGCGCGCTCCAAAAGTTTCCGGCGGCTGTACCACGCCACTCCGATAAAACCCCCCGATACCAGTACGCCGAGACCGATCGCGCCAAGAACATCCTGCCCCGGACCCTGCCCCGACGGCCGTTCATCGGTCGCCGCGGCACGCCGCCGAAAAATACGTTTTCCGGCCAACGCACGCTCATGATGCCCCTTAAACGCAGAAGAAAGAGAGGCCGCCGCCTTGATGCTGATAAGTTTCGCTTCTTTTTCTCCTATTTCTTCATAAGCAAAAGCGCGCAAGGCATACGCCATCGCGCTGCGGGGGTTTTGCTGAATCGCCAGACTTGCATTCGCGATCGCCGAACGCGCATCCCCGAGATTCAACTGAGCCCAGGCAAGATTCTCGTAGGCCGCCGAATTGCGGTTTCCGGTACCCAATCCGCCGGTTAGCTCCAAGGATTTCATCGAAGCCTCAACCGCACCCGAATAGTTCTTGAGATTGTTGAATGCGGTCGCGAGTTTGTTGTACGCGGATGGATTATAAGGAGCCAAATCGAGAGCTTGCCGAAGGGAACGAGCCGCCTTATTAAAATCCGCGGGAATAGCAGACATTGCGTCATCAGCACGTTTAATGAGTTTTAGCGCATGCTGCTCATCCACCGACAATTTACGTTTTGCCGCGGCCTCAATTGGGGCAGCCAGAACCATGGTGAGAAGAGATAATGCCAGGAAAAATCGCATAAAATCGGCGGCGTTCCACACGTTCTTACGAAGGAAAGGCGAAATGCACGTTAATTCCAGTATTGGGCCAGAACGCTCATTTGTCAATGCATTTTCTAGAATTTACGATAGATTTACGAAAGCGATTACAATTCCGGAGTCCGGAGAAAAATTTCCTATAATTGCAGGCGAAATGACCGGCGCAATGACAGAAACAGTAACGGAAACCGAGGAAACCACCGATACGGAATACGGGTGGCGCGTCACTCTCTTTAATTGCGAATGCCACACCTTCGATGAGGTGGAACGCCAACTGATCAAGGCGACCGCGTGCTCTATTTCCCAAGCGCGGTCCATCTCTAATGATGTACATACTAAGGGATGCGCTATTGTATTCGAGGGTTCTGCAGTGCGGTGTGAATCCGTCGCCGGCGTGCTCGAAGATATTCGATTAATCGTGAAGGTCTCCCAATAATGCCGTCCACAACGGGTCTTGCTCGGCGGCCTCTTGGAAAAACCGGACTAACGGTGTCAGAAATCGGGTTCGGCGGCTGGGGAATCGGCAAGTCAATGTGGGGCCATACAGACGACTCTACTTCGATCAAGGCGCTCGAACGCGCACTGGAGCTCGGCGTCAATTATTTTGACACCGCCGCCGCGTACGGACACGGTCACAGCGAACGCCTTATCGCGCAAGCGATCAAAGAAGCGGGCGCGACCGCGGTGATCGGGACCAAGGTTCCACCGCAAAATATGGAATGGCCGGCCCATTCCCGGACCAGGCTGGGGCACGCGTTTCCTCCGGAATGGATCAAAACGTCGACCGAGCGTTCTCTGCGTAACCTCCGTCAGGATTCCATCGAACTTCTCATGTTCCATGTCTGGACCGACTCCTGGCTCAAGGACCCGCTTTGGGACGACACCCTTCAAGCGCTGGCGAAGCTCAAAGAGGAGGGCAAGGTCCGCGCCTTCGGAGTTTCCATTAATTCCGACGATCCCAACAGCGCCCTGAACGTGGTTCGCTCGGGCGTCGTCGACGTGGTTCAGGTCATTCTCAACCTGTTTGATCAGCGAGCGGTCACTCAATTATTTCCGCTCTGTGAAGACAAGGAAGTCGGAGTGGTCGTCCGCTGCCCATTCGACGAGGGGGGACTCACCGGAACCCTCACCCCGGAAACCCGCTTCGCTCCCGAAGATTTCCGCAGCTACTATTTTGGCGGGGGGCGCCTGGAAGAAACCTGCAAACGCGCCAATGCCATCGATGAGTTGCTTGTGCCCTCACACGCTCAGACCCTCGCTCAAGCCGCCCTCAAATTCTGCCTGAGTTTTCCTGCCGTCTCAACGGTAATCCCGGGCATGCGCACCCTTTCCCACGTTGAACTCAATGTAGGAGCCGCCAACGGCCGCTACTACACCGAAGCCAGCCTAAAAACCCTAGAACCCCACGCCTGGATCCGCGACTTCTATTAAGTTGGGGCCGTACCTTGAGTTATTGAAGTTATTGGCAAGCCAATAACTTCAATAACTCAAGGTACGGCCCCATTGCGTATTGATTATTTAACATGGTTTCCTTATGCTTTTGAGGAACTATGGGAAGAGGCCGATTGGCTGCCGGGGCTTGGGTGCTCCTGGCGGTCCTGTTTAGCACATCCGCTCACGCTGCAGAACGCGCGAAGGGGCGGCAGTTATTCGATCAAGCGATCGAACAGTACCGACGCGGGGATTTCCGGGATGCTTTATCCAGCGTGTCCAACGCGCTGCGCGAACATAGAACTCTAACGAAGGCATATGCCCTGCGTGCCCAACTCCGGCACATCCTCGGGGATCGACCCGGATCCATTCGAGACGCATCCAAGGCTTCAAAAATGTCAGTACGCTTGGCCGAAGATCTTGCGTTCCGGGGCAACGCACGCCTGCTGCTTGGGGATTGGGAAGGGGCGCTGAAAGATTTTGAAAATGCACTGAATAAAGATGAAGATCTCGCCGAGGCATCTCTGGGCCGCTCGCGCGTGCACCGAGCAGCGGGAAATCTCAGAAGCGCGCTGCTTGATATTCGCCGGGCGGTAAAACTCGACCCGAATCATCTCGTCGCACGGTACCATCTCGCGTGGGCGTACCAAGAAGCGGACCGACCCGATCGCGCCAAACGCGAATTAACACGCATCCTGAACAAGAACCGACGCTTCGCGCTGGCGTACGGGCTGCTCGGAGTTATTTTCGCACAAAACGGCGATACCAAGCGCGCGCAGGCTTCCTACTCAAAAGCAATTCGCCTGTTTCCCGACTACAGCTTCGCCTACCTCGGCAGGGCGATGGTCTACCTCAAGAAAAACAGAAAAATTCTGGCCTTCAAAGATTTTGAGGAAGCCATTCGAACAAACCCTTCGGACTACGCCCCTTATTTCAATCGAGGGGAAATTCGTTTCACGGACGGGGATAAAGAATCGGCGCTCACCGATTTTCGCGTCACGCTTAAAATGTCAATCCCGCACCCTCCCGCCGCAAAAGTAATGGGGGAACGGTTTGCGCGGGCCGGGCATCATGATCCGGCCGTTACAATGTTCGGCAAGGCCCTGGAGGCCATCCGATCCCACCCCAACCGACGATTTGCCTCCGATGCGGGCGACATCTTGATGATGCGCTCCGCTTCCAATGAGGCTATCAACGAAACCCGGAAAGCGCTCGCCGATCTAGATGGCGCAGTGAAGGTCAGCTCGATGTCCGCGCTTGTCTGGACGACGCGCGCCGAATTTCACCTCCGGCACAACAGTGACCGCCAAGCGGGAAAAGATCTCGATCGCGCGATTCAACTGGATGCCCACTACGCGCCCGCACTCATGGCGCGTGGGAAATTAAAAGAAAACGCGCGCCGTTTTCAAGAGGCTCTGGTCGATTTCGCTTCGGCGATTGAAGCCGATAATAAACTTGCGGAAGCCTACAGCCGCCGCGGCCGCCTTCTTGCACGGGTGTACGCTCGATGGACCAAAGCCTTAATTGATTTCGGGCGAGCCGCCGATTTGCGGCCGCGCAATGCGGCCTACCTGCTCGACTTGGGAGTGGTTCGTTTGCGTGTCGGAGATTTCTGGAAATCAATTCAATCGCTGGACAAAGCCTCGCTGCTTAAAGCGCCGGAGCCGGTCGTCCTTCGTTATCGCGCAGAAGCCTACTACGGTCTGGGAGACGTTGCTCAAGCAGCAAAAGACATCGAAAAGTCCATCCAGCAAAATCCGAACGCGTCCGATAGTTTTATGGCCCTCGGTCAATTCCAAATGCGCTCACGACTCTACCCGCAAGCGATCACAGATCTTGACCAAGCCATCGGTCTCGATAAAACCAACGGCGAAGCCTATCGTTATCGCGGCCAGGCCTACGCGGGACTCGGCGAATACCGCAGGGCAATTAAGGACCTCACGAAAGCGGTGAAATACGAACGGCAGCCGATCACCGCCCTCGCGCTGCTCTGCCATGCGCAGCGCCTCGCCAAACGGGAAAAGTCGGCGATTGATTCCTGCAACCGCGCCCTTCGCATTGACGAACAATATCCGCCGGCGCTGCTCCAACGCGGCCTCGCATTCCTTGCGATCCACGACAATGCCCGTGCGGTACGCGACCTCGATGACAGCCAACGGCTTGACGCCCCGCGTCCGCAAGCGCTGCTCGCGCGTTCTATCGCCCACGCGGCGCTTCGGCAATACAAACAGAGCGACCGCGCGTACCGGGAAGCGATGATGCTAGACTTCCAGGTCAAATCGGCGGAACTCACCATGGGAGAAGACCCGGGTCCGAGTTGGGACTACAGCGCACAAATCGATATGCTCGAAGGAATGCTGGAGCGCGACGGGGATGATCCCTACACCCATCTCATCCGCGGCAATGCTCTCGACAATGCCGGTCATTACGACCGGGCGATTATTGAATACACACGCGCCCTTGAGATGGACGGGAAACTGACGCAAGCCTATCTTGCGCGCGGGTCGGCCCTCTCGGCCCAGGATTCCCTCGATGCGGCCGAACAAGACTTTCGCCGCGCGGTGCGCCTCTCCCCCGAAGACCCGCTTTCGCATTTAAGCCTCGTCACCCTGCTCACCGCCAGGCGCAAATACGCGGTCGGGCTCAAGGTCGCGATCACAGCCCTAAAACTGCAGGGAGATGAACCTGATCCGAACCTGTTTGTAAAGGCCGGCAACCTGCGATATTTCTCAGAAAAGCCCGCCCGTGCTAGAGAAAACTTTCAATATGCGATAAAATTCTCTCCGATGAACGCTTCCGCTCATAACGGTCTCGGGCTCACTGAATTTTCGCGCGGCCAGTACCAAAAAGCTCTCGCGCACTTCAGCAAAGCTATTAAACTGCACCCGGATTACGATCGCTACTATCGAAACCGGGCCGCGACCTTCGTAAATCTAGGCACCTACCAAAATGCCGCGGCGGACTATAAGCTTGCGCTAACCGTAAACCGCGATCCTCAAATGATCGACGAATACGAAACGCTGATTAAAAACAGCGAAGCACGAATACGAGCGAGCAAAGCAGCAACTTCATCCAAGAAGAAATGAGATTTCCGTCCCTTTATAATGGGGAGAAACCCGTTTTTTCATTTGAGTTTTTTCTTCCGAAAGCCCCGAAGGATATGGGACGATTTCGAGAGACGGTCGTTGAACTCAAGCGACTCTCACCCGATTTCGTAACCCTAACCTATGGGGCCGGCGGCTCCGAACGTTCACAAACTATCGAGACGGCCGCGATGATAAAACACGAGATAGGCATCGACACCGCCTGCCATCTCACCTGCGTTGTGCACACGAAAGCGGAGATAGCGGAATTGCTCAACCGCATCGCGGGGGAGGGCATCGAAAACATCGTTGCCCTGCGCGGCGATATGCCCAAAGACCGTGACCCGATTCCTGTTGAAGAGCGGGAACTGCCGTACGCAATCGACCTCGTGCGCCAGATTAAAGAACGGGGCGGTTTTTCTCTAGCGGTTGCCGGATACCCGGAGTCCCATGTCGAAGCCGTCTCGCCCGAAGAGGATCTCCAACACCTCAAAGCAAAAGTGGACGCCGGCGGAGAGTGGATAATTACGCAGCTCTTCTTCGACAATAAAGCCTACTTTGATTTTGTGGCAAGGGCGCGCGCGATCGGAATTACCAATCCCATTGTGCCGGGCATCATGCCGATTGCAACGGCCAAACAAACAAAACGTTTCACGGAAATGTGCGGAACCTCCCTCCCGCAAAGCCTTCTCGACGGCCTCAACCCGATCGCTGAAGACAAGGAAGCTGTTACGCGTTTTGGAATTGAATACGCCACGCGCCAGTGTCGCGAACTTCTAGAGGGCGGCGCGCCGGGCATTCACTTTTACACCCTAAATAAGTCCCGGGCGACGACAACGATCCTCGAGAACCTCCGGAATACTTGATGCGCCGCATCCTCCTCGGGGGGATTATCCTGTTCGCGAGTCTGACCGTGTCGGCTCAGGAAATATCCCAAGTCTCTATTGAACGGATCAATGTTTTCGATCCGACCGTACCGGGAGAGGATTGGTGGCCGTTCCAGACGGCCAACCGCATTCATATTCCAACGCGCAAACATATTATCGAACACGACAATCTGCTGCCCGTCGGTTCTCTATTTGATCCGCTCAAAGCGATCGAAACCGAACGAAACCTTCGTTCGCTTGGATTTCTAAGGCACGCGTCGGTTCGACCGCTCCTCCTCAAGGACGGCACGACCGACCTGCAGATCCGGACGCAGGACGCGTGGACACTGCTCCCTCAATTGTCCCTCGGAACGGAAGGAGGCGACGATTTTTTGGTGTATGGGATCAGTGAATCGAATCTTCTGGGGTTGGGGAAATCGATCAGTATTTTTCATTCTCAAGTGGGTGGGGAAATCCGCAATGATCTTCGCTACACCGATCCCCGCCTCCTCGGCTCTTGGAATGAGTTGACCACCCAGTTTGCCGATACCAATCGCGGGTCCGAAGCGGGCGTGCGCATTCTCAAACCGTTCTTCTCGCTCACCGAAACTCAAGCATGGGACTTTTCATGGGCATCGATCAACCAGGAAGAATCCCTCTACCAAAACGCGGACGAAATTTCCAAATTCAATGAACGTTTCAGCTCGGTTCGCTCCCGCTTTGGGTTGCGGGTAGGACGGTGGGGAGACACAACCCATCGAATTAATTTTGGAACCCTCTACACAAATGCCGATTTCGGAGAAACCCGTGACACGCGTGCGGGCACACTCCCGAAAGATCGCCGGTTATCCGGTCCGATCGTTGGGTATTCCTGGATTCAACCCCGGTACCGAGGGGAACAGAACATCGATGGCATGCAGAGAACCGAGGACTACAATCTCGGCAACGAATTCTCTTTGGAAACCGGTCCCATGCTGGAGAGCTGGGGAAGCGACCAAAACCGTTGGATTCTTTCCACATCGATGCGCCAGGGAGCGAGTGTCGGCAAGGGGAGGTTCGCCCTCGGGGAAATTGGACTCGAAGGACGCATGCTTGGGGGCAACGTAGAAAACGGACTGTTTTTCGCCAATCTCAATTTCTTTTGGAAGACGGGATTACCGTTTGACCAAACCTGGGTGGCCCATTTCGAATTCAACACGACCCGTTTGCTGGATGGAGAACGCCAAATTGTTCTTGGGGGCGACACGGGACTGCGCGGCTATAAAAATAACGCGTTCACCGGAGAGCGTTCGTTTCTCTTCAATCTAGAAAATCGTTTTTTCTGGAATAAAGAAATCTACCACCTTCTCTATATGGGGGGTGTCGTCTTTTTCGACTCCGGTGTTGTCTCCTCCGCGGGTGGGGGGCTCAATAACAGGGTAAAATCCGACGTCGGTGCCGGCCTTCGCTTTTCAACGTCCCGCTCTTCCAGCGGGGGGGTCGTGCGTTTTGACATCGCCTATGCCCTCAACGACGGTCCCGGTTCCGGTCGCTGGGTCGCAACGATACGCGGAGGCCACGCGTTCTCCCTTTTCGGGAGCTCCAACCGCAGAGCGAGGCGCAACCCCGACTCGAACATTGCGGAAAACGATCCATCCGTTCGCCTGCGCCGCCGCTGACTTGTTACACTAGCTCCATGAAAACCTGGCAGAAAGTATTTCTCGGATTGACGGTGACCGGGACGCTCGCGGTCCTCGGCGGCGTGGTCGTATTAAAAATTCTATTTCCGCCCGAGCGGATTAAAGAGATTGCGGTCGCAAAACTGGTCGAGACGCTCAATCGAGAAATTAAACTCGCCCATGCCTCAATCGGACTCGGAGGCATCTCTCTTTCCGGGCTCAAAATTTCCGAAACGCCCAATTTCGCGGCAGGCACAGCCGCCTCTTTAAAAAATCTTAACGTCAGCGTAGAGTGGCGGCCTCTGATCCTCGATAAAGAAGTACGCGTGACAGACCTCTCCATCGACGGCCTCGATCTCAATGTTGTCATTGAGAAAGCCAAGAAAAAGAAAAAAGAGAAGCCTGGAAAAGGACCGGAGAAAGAAGCGGCCGGTCCCAGCAGCAAACTCCCCGATTTCTACTTCGCGAAATTATCCGTCACCGACAGCACGGTTCGCTACCACGACAAAAACACCGGAACAAAGGCATCGTTCTCTCATTTGCAATTCAACACATCAGAGGTAACCCCGACCAACCCCTTCCCGCTTAAACTCTCCACCGACTTCATCTACGACGGCACAAAAGGGAAAATTGATGGTGAGGGTACCGTTGATCCCCACAAGGGAGACCTCGACAAAGCGGGCATTACCCTCGAGAGGCTTAACTTACTATGGGACGGACAACCGTATTCGATGTCGGGCACGCTCAAACCGGCATCCGCCCCGGCGGGCAATCTTACGGTAACCCTGCCCCCGATGGAAGCCGGGGGAGTCAAAACCCCGGAGATGAAGGGAACGCTGAACTTCCTCTACAAGAACGAACTCACCACTCTCACGAAGATGAACCTAAAAGGGAAGGGGGCTTCCCTCAAGGGCGCGATTCGTCAAACCGCAACGGGCTGGAAACTCAACGGATTGACTGCTGATCTTGAGGGCATCAGCGCCACCCTGGATGGGACCTACAGCGAAGAATTTATCGACCTACGCGTCCAATCAAAAGAACTGAATCTGAAAAAGGTCTACCAATGGGTTCCCGCCCTTAAAGAAATGCAGGCGGTCGGCATCGCCGCCCTCGATGTGACGGCAAAAGGGAAGTCCGATGCACCGTCCCTTTCCGGATCGGCGACTCTGAAGGGAGCCTCCTTAACGTCTTCGGGACAAATACTTTCGAAACTAAACGGAGATCTCACCTTCACTCCTAAAAAGGTCGATGCAACGCTTAAAGGGGCGCTCAACGGCGCGGCTTTTGACATAGCCTTTGGAGCGGTAGGGTATCGAGGAAACCATCCCAAAATCACATTGAACGGCACGCTTGCGAAGCTCGATTTATCGAAACTCCCTGCGGCCAAAAAGAAAGCCGCTGAACCCGCTGAGTCGAAGAAAGAAAAAACAGCGGAAAAAAAGAAGCCGTCGAAAACCGTGTTGGACTCCAAGGGCTCCATCACCATCGGCTCCATTTTCCACCCGCAATTTAAGGCTTCCAAAACGACCTTCCAATGGAACCTTAAACGCATCGGCAGCGACCTCTCCAAGCTCGACGGTAATATCGCCTTTAATGTCGGGAACGGAAAATTCGAGCAGCTCAAACAGCTCGGCTCGACCAATCCCATGGTCAAGCTGGTTCTCCTGCCGATCATGGTCATTCAAAAGGTCTCGCGCCTGGTCAAGGTTCCGCTCTTCCCGAAGTTCGACAAGGTCGTATTCAAGGAAATTGTCGGCGACTACTGGATTACGAAGGGACTCATGACGGTGAAAAAATCGCATCTCGATGGGGATATCGCCGATGTCAAGATGACCGGCAAGGTTAATCTTCCCAAAGATAAACTCGATCTGCGCGTCAACGCGATTATCTCAGGCCGCATTCTCAAGGCGCCGGTCGGGTTTAAGGTGACCGGTACCATGAAGGATCCCAAGGTCAAGTTGGATGTGCAATCGATCCTGAAACAGCCGCAGATCGACAAAGTTCTCAAGCAAGGAGAGAAATTGCTTCGCGGCCTCTTTAAGCGCTAATTGGGGGACAGGTACTATGCATTTAGCTTTTGGACGTCAGTGCATACTGAACGCTTCTTAGATCCAAAAGCTAAATGCATAGTACCTGTCCCCCTACTCCTTAGGGCTTTTCGGCGAGAATCTGCTTAATAATCGCTTCATTGGCGCCTTGTCCGTCGATCACAGAAGCGAAGGTCAGATAGAGATGCCAGGCGCGTTCAATGGTGGGCGTGATTAAATGGCGCGTCTGCGGCAATGTCTCGAGATAACGCCGGTACCAATGACGGAGGGTCTTGGCGTAGTGGCCGTACCGGTAATACACCTTCCGGATGCGAAAACCCAACTCCTCCATCGCCTGCAAATGCATATCGAGGGGGAACTGATAATGGTCGGGGAAAATATATTTTTGGCTGAAGGTTCCGGAAAGGCTGTTGTAATTGTCCATCCCGTAATCGTTGCGCCGCGGAATTATCCCATGCATCCAAAATCGCCCGCCGCTTTTTAGGAGGCCGTAGACCTGCTTGTAATAACGCGTGAGCTCGCTGCGGTCGAGATGCGAAACCATCCCGCAGGTATAAATTTTATCGTAGCTGGCGTCTGTCGGCAGGTCCAAATAATGAATGCGCTTTATGTTCTTGGAAAAACCGTTTTCGACCTGGTTTTGCGAGAGGGTTATGCCCAACGCATTCTTGCAGCCGAATTCCGTTTCGGCAAGATTGACCTGATAGCCGTAGCCGCACCCAATATCCAAAAATTTGTCGGTTTCCTGAATTTCGAGTTCCTTCGCCGCGTTAAAAAATTTTCGATGCTGGGCGTCTTCCAAAGATTCGTCGTCTGGCTCGGAAATATTGTCCGGGTCCTTCCACATCGCGCAGGAATACGCCTTAGTGCGTGTATCGAGATAAGATTCAATAAATTCGTTGGGTAAATCGTAATGAGAAGAAACCGACACGAGCTTCCGCCGAACCGATGAGGGGAAAATCCTGGACCCGACATATTGAACGGATCGAAACAGTCCGACCTTCCAATCAGCATCCCGCTTCAAATGGTTTTTGACGCCGACAATGGAGTAGATGTCGCCTTTGAATTCGCATTCGCCTTCAACGTAGCGATCCAGAAAACGAGATAGCCGAAGGCCGGCCAATTCGCGAAGGGGACCCTCCTTTTTGCACGCAATTTCCGCTTTCTGAGGACCCGTCCCAAAGGACGCCGATTGCCCGTTCAGGCTTAGCCCGACACTCCACGGGAGCGTGGGGAACATCGCATTCATCGAATCAGCGGCGCGTTCGAGATAGTAGGACATTCGGGTAAGGGTACTAGTTCCCTCTACGTCGGTTCAAGAATAACGGAGCGGCGCAAAATCCAATCAGCAGCAATCCTGCGACGCGGTACGGCCATTCTCCCAAACGAACGGCAGGTGCGATCCCGTCCATCAACGGAACACGAACACGAAACGAGCCGCGTTCATCAATGCGCATGCGCCCCACAACCCTGCCTGTAGGATCAATCGCCGCACTGATCGCCGAACTCGTCGCCCGAACAAGTACGCGCCGGCTCGCGACCGCGCGGATAACGGCAAAACGCAAATGCTGAAGCGGTTGAATTTTTTTATCCATCGACCACTGATCACTCGTTGGGTTCACGAGAATTTGAGCGCCCGCCGCGGTCAAGTCGCGTGCGGCGGCGGCGACCCCGGTGTCATAACAGATGAAGATGCCGATCCGAACCCCGTTTTGCAGCGACAAAACCGGCTGCGGACCCGCGGCTATTTTATAGGCGTAGGGCAGCAATCGATTGAGAAACGGAAAAATATTTCCAAACGGGACAAAATCCAACAGCGGGGTGGGAAATCGTTTCGCCGCCGCTCCTAAATATTCGCCATCCGGGCCTTTCAACAATCCCACGAAGTAGCGCTTGAGAGTGACGCCGGAAGCGTCACGGACATCGGCTTCGGCCCCAACGAGAACATGGGCCGCCTGGGGGATATCCCGCCGGAAGGCGTCCTCGGCGCTGAGCCCATCGATGCGGGGATGCTTCAAATCAGGATCGTCCGCCTCAAAATAAATCCGACGGCGATAGGTGTTGTGCGGCCAGAGCACCAAATCAACCGCTCCATTCTTAAGACCGGCATCGGTCACTGCGCTGTGAATTTCATTATTCCGGTCGTAGCGGGCGTAGTCGATTCGTTTCCGCTTGGCGATGTTGGGCTGCATTACTAGAACCGAAACAGCTCGGTCCTCAGCGAGGGCATTCGCCTGCGCACGGTCGACCGCACGTATGCGGAGGTGTCCATACAATTCGTTAGCGCCCCAGATAGCGAGCGCTGCGCCGAAGCAGGCGGCCGCGCGCCGTCGAGAAGGTTGGTCGCTGGTCAACGCGCGAATGCCTAAAAATACAAAAGCATTGACGGTGGTAATAATCCAGGCGATGGCGGCCATGCCGCCCAATTCCAAGCATTGAATCGCAGGAAGGTGATCGGCCTGGGTAAGCGCGGCCGACCCTGGAAACAATTTGGGGAAGTAGGCCTCTGCGAAAACAATAGCGGGGACCGATGCCAAGGCTACCGCACCATCATGATCAATGCCCAATACGCGCAACCGTTTAGCGGCGATGAGCATTAATAGGATGGCGACGACAAAAACCAGGCCGTGATAAATACATAGAAGACCGAACAACGTCCACTGAATCGCAGGCGAAGATGGGATGTAGTTCCCGATGATGGGAACAAACCAATAGACGGCGATTACCCAGGATACGACGCCCAGACCCCACGCGCCGAAAACGGCCTGCACCCCAGACGCCTCTCGCGCGAGGAGTAAATGCGGGACCAAGCAAATCCAGATTAAGAGATAGGGACCGCTCGGCCAAAACGAAAGCCCCAGTCCGACCGAAGAACCAACAGCGGCGAGCGCCCAGAGTCGTCGCGCCCGGGCACTCACCGAGGAGGCAAACCGGGAATATTTTTAGGGAGAGACATTGACAGCGTCGATGTGCTGGAACTGACGCTCGCCTTGGTAAACGCCTGCAGCGCGGTCGGGTTGGACATAATGCCGCTCATAATGTTCGGATCACCCAGGAACATCGGAATGTTCGTGTTCTCGGTCATCACACCCGCCAAACGATTCGAATCGTTGAGCATGGCGTTCACAGCCGGGCACGCCAGCATGCGCGACGTCAGTTTCGACCCTGCGGCCAGCACCGGTAAATCTTTATGCTGCTTGACCCCGGATTGAATGAGCCCCATGAACGAATTGATTCCGGTAGAATCGTTGCTGTTTTTCATGTAGCGGGTGAGGCTGTCGATGTTGTTGCAATTTTTTTTTACCTTGGAATTATTCATAGCGCCTTCAATAAACATCTCGTTGTTGAGCAAAAACCGGACGATCTTGGGATATTTCGCCACACCCATCAGCACAGCAGTCACTACTTTTTTGGTTCCCGCCATTTTGTAAAGATCATCCGGTATCTTCAACCCCGAGAGCCGCTCCACCAAGGATCTTTCAGCATCATTGATCTCAAAATAATCGCCGGACCCATTGTCCGGGGCGGGTTCTCCCGTAAGCTTTTTTCCTTTTTTGGGACGCCGATCCTCCACGGGGGGCCCGGCCTTCACCCCGGAGTAGCGCGGCTGACGCCCGCGTTCCAGGAGTTCGGACATCATCTTATCCTGATGGATCATCATGCGGTCATTGGACGCAGCCTGGCGGGCACGCACCGCTTCTTCCTCTTGGCGCTGAAGTTCCATCGTGAGAAGCGCGCTAGGCGGCAGCGTGGGCTCCGAGGCAACGAAGTGTTTGACCACCGTTCCCGGCGGGGGAGGCTCCTCACCCCCGAAAATAAAAATCAACGCCCCGAGCGTTGACACGGCCACCATCCCCAAAATAAGCGGCACCGCTGAATTTTTTTGCTGGGATTCCATATTTGCGTTCTCAAAAATCGTAATGGGTAACTACGAAACATGCAAGGGACGGGCCTGGAGGACGACTCTGGCCAATCTTGCCGGCAGGACCAGGATCAACGCCAACAGGAGCAGGGCGCCCCAGCGGACAACATCCCGCAGCCACGGCAGCGGCGTGCCGACCTCTAGAGGAACAACACCCGCAAGAAGAATTCCCTCCTCGCCGACATGGAGCCCCGCGACGACACGCCCGGCGGGATCAACAATGGTGCTGGGACCGTTGGGAGTCGCTCGAATGAGAAAGCGGCGATTTTCGATCGCACGCAGCCGCGTCATCGCAAATGCCTGATAGGGCTGCGTGTGCGCGTCGCGCGACCATTGGTCGCTGGAGGGATTAATTAAAAGACCGGCGCCGTCAGCGACTAAATCGCGGGCACTCTCAACCAGCATTCCGTCGTAGCAAACATAGACGCCTAATTGCGTATTGCCCACCTCCACCGGATTCTGAAGACCGGGCTCGATTCGATTCATGCGCGGAGTGAGTCGATAGAGCAATGGGAAACGATTTCCAAACGGCCAATATTCCGAAAAAGGAGTCGGGAATCGCTTAAACCCGGCGATCACCGCATTCCCATCGCTGCGGCGAAGAATGGAAACGTAACGACGCTCTGCCTGGGA
>NVTF01000098.1 GCA_002401485.1 Elusimicrobiota bacterium
CTTCAACTATTGTTTGTCTTTCCATGGGGATATCCTCCCCGCCCTTGCTCTTTAATTTAAGAACCTAAATCTGTCTCACCTGATCTTGGCAAAAAGGGTCCTTCCCCTTGGGCACGGCCCAGGTCTGCCATCGGTAGGACTTGTCGAGGATGTAAGAGTAGGTTTTGCCCCTCAGCTTGGCCTTCAGCGCCCGCTCCTGCTCCAGGTCATCTAGATACTTGAGGAAGAGCAGCCATGAGGTTTGCTCGGTGTAATCGAGTTCGGAGGAGCAGCCGGCTTCTTTCCGGAGGACGTCATCTAAATTCTTAAAGGTTTGCTCGAACATGGTTCCTCATGGGGGCGCATTGAGTCTTGATAAAACCCTTTGTAAACAATACGAAAATCTAAGCTGCGCGGGATGTTCCCATAACCCTGCACCGTCAAGGGTTTTTCCACTGGACCCCACCTCCGTTCCTTACGCTAACATGCGCTTGAACAGTAGATCGAGCCAGTTCTGAGCCATTGCAACCGTGATCCTGCGGATTAACTGCTTGGCACTTGTGCAAAGAATGGGGTAATAGTGCCGCTAAATAGGGTAATAACTACTTGATATTACCCTATTTAGTTGTTAAATTACCCCTATGCACTCTCTAGACATTCGCTACCTAAAAGGGCTCCGCTTCTCAGTCGATCAAGTATCCACCCTCAAAAAGATCGGGGAGTACAAGGGCAAGCAGGATCTTTTCACCAGGCAGGCCCCTGAAATTCTGGAATCCCTCAAACAGGTGGCTATCATCGAGTCTAGCGAGTCTTCCAACAGACTCGAAGGAATCATCGCGCCCTATCACCGGATCGAGGCCTTGGTGAACAAGAGCACCAATCCCCTCAATCGCCCGGAGCAGGAAATCGCCGGTTATCGGGACGCGTTAAACCTCATCCATGAGTCTTGGGAGCATATGCCGTTTTCAACGAACGTCATTCTCCAACTCCACGCGATGGTCTATCGCTACCTGCCGACCGATGGCGGCCGCTGGAAGAACAACGACAATGAGATCATCGAGAAAAACTCAGACGGCACGATTAAGCGGATTCGCTTTAAGCCGGTCCCGGCTCTGGCGACGCCGCAGTCTATGGAAGCTCTCGTCAAGAACTATGGCGAAGCTCTTGATGTTCATGGTCAGGAAAATCTCGTGGTCATCCCCGCTGCCATCTTCGATTTTCTCTGCGTCCATCCCTTCAGTGATGGAAACGGCAGGGTGGCCCGACTATTGACCCTGCTTCTTCTCTATCGCTTCGACTACAGGGTCGGCCGCTACATCAGCCTGGAACGCATTTTCGAGGAGTCTTCAAAGAGTTACTACGAGACCCTTGAGAAGAGTTCCAAGAACTGGCACCAGGGCAAACACGATATTCAACCCTGGATGGACTACTTCTGGGGCGTACTGCTGCGCGGTTATGGTGAGTTCGAGGAGCGCGTGGGCACGATCCGTTCCGGTAAAGGATCAAAGACCTTTCAGATTCGGAAGGCGGTTGGGCATCGGATAAAACCCTTCGCTATTTCAGACATCGAGGCGGACTGCCCGGGTACCAGCCGGGATATGATCCGCCTGGTGCTGCGCCAATTGCGTGACGCAGGAGTCATTAGCTCCTCGGGCAAAGGCCGGGGCGCTAAGTGGATTCGCAAACAAATGCCCTCGTGAAACCTATGTAACTTTTTGAAAGGTCGCAAAAGTTTCACCATGACGCCAGGTTTTCAAATTCCGACGCCCAGGGGTACCGATCACCATCTAGATCTTAGGACCCACGCCGCTCTGGGTCCCCGGACCCAGGTTATTATGCTCCGCTGGAATTATCTTATTAGCGGACATGAACACCCTAAAACCAGCCGCCGCATTCGCCGCGTTGACTCTCATTCTGAGCCTAGGCCTCTCACCCGCCGAGGCCTCCCGAGGTATGACCAAAGCTCCGGTAAAAGCCGCCGGCGCCCCTTTATACGGTACGGTGAGCCGCCCGTGGGGTGACTCATTCGCCCGCGTTTTTCGCGCGGAGGACTTCACGCCCCGGCTGAGATCCGTTCTTCCCGTAATCGGCGGCCGAAACCTCGATCTCTCGCCGAACAGCGAACTATGGGCGCCCGTCGCGACCCGGCTCCAAACCCAGTACGCCGCCTCCGACTTTTCGGCGGCAGCCGGAGCGGACGAAGTCTTTCTGACGATACTCGCGGAGGAAATTCGGAAAATTCAGGGAGAGACTCGGGCAACCTCGGCGGCCGCCTCCGACCCGGACACGCCTCTTGACGATCTCCCGGGGATAGTGGAAGAGCTGCGGCAGAGACAAACATATTCCGCGTTCTTGTCGCCGGACCTCGAAGGTGAGCTGAATAACGGCATGCAGCACGGCCGACATCGCTTTTGGAAAGAACGGGGGACGGACATCCTTGCCGGCGCCGAGTCCATCGCCGAGAGGCTCGGCCTGCCTCGGGACACCGGACCGGTACCCACCACCCCCGCCGGGAAGGATCTGCGATCCGTTCTAAAGCTCGCGCCGGAGAACGCACACTCCAATTCCGCTCGTACGAAACCCGCGGTCGAGTCGCAACAGGAGAAAGGATTGGCCTGGAAGCGCGAGAAATTCCTCCAGCTCAAAAAAATCCTGGTCCACTCCCGCCCTAACCAAGGCACCTATGGACAGCTCGCGGCTTACTTGGACGCCGGCGACTACGTTCGGGTTGGGGCCTACTTTATCGGACGCAGCCTGCCGGGTTATGTATCGAAACAAGGCTTCTTTATCCGCCAGCTCTATCAGAGGAGTTGGATTCGAAACTCCCGCCTGTTTCGAGAAAGGACCGAACTGGGAGGCCACCTAGAGAACTTCTCCGACCTCACAATGGAAAATTCGGACGTGGTCAAAGACATCGACGACCGCATCGAAGCGCTCTACGACCACGAGACGCCTTCGGAACTTGAAGAAGGATTGAAAAATCTCGTCCGCCATGTCGCCCAATTAGAGCAAAACGGCAAGATCTCCCAAATGTACGCACGCTTCACCTTAGGCGAGGCCTCAAAGCCCATCTGGGACTCACCCTTCGAGGCCGACGTACAAAAGCGCATTGGCCGAATCACGGGCGAAGCCATGAAGCTCTACTCCGGTTCAGTGCCGGCCTTCAACGATCTCATCCAACAACCCTGAAACAGCCCGGCGTCATTTCCCTCCTAAAGGCGAACGCGCGCAGCTTCGCGACGTTCGGGGGACATCTCTTCTGCGACCTTCTCCAAGGGAGGCGGCTTTTGACTCTTCGGCGTTTGCCGGGACCGACAATCCCAGCATAAAAAGAAGGGAAAAATTATTTCTTTTCCGCAGTCTCTGCAGAACTCTTCCGGAGGATGGAAGAAGGCAATCCAAGTTGCCCCATCGAAGCCTCAAACCGCTTCGCCGGATTGCCGGGATTAAATGGAATCCCCAACTTTTCGCGAACCTCAGACTCCACCGCGTCGCGCATGGCGACGAGCTGGTCAGACGTCAGCGTATCGGTCTCGACATACGCCTGGTAGCCGCCGTCGGGATCCCCCTTGTAGTACTCTGCGACCACGGTGTAGTCCACTTCCTTGGAATAAAGTTTGTCGCCGTTTTTGGGAAAGGTATACACCCACCATCCCGGGCGTCCTTCGGCGGGCACGGCGCGATCGTAATACGGTGTTCCCGGGTAGGTTGTGATGATGGTGAGATCAAAATCGTCGGGTTTTACTTCCAGCAGCCATTCCTTGGTTTCGCGAATCGTCGTCTCGGTTTCGCCCGGGTGCCCGATCGACATCAACGCCTTTACCTTAAGACCCGCCGCATGGGCGATCTTAAAGCAGCGCGTGTTTTCTTCCCGCGTTGCTCGTTTGTTTATGTTTTCGAGGATGCGGGGTGATCCGGATTCAAAACCGGTGAGCAGCCATCGAAATCCGGCCGAGTACATCGCTTTCGCCTGCTCCTCGGTAAACAGCTGCGACTTCACAAAACCCCGCAGGCGAAACTCCACTCCCAGGCGGTCCTGCAGCGCCCGGATGGCGCGCATGAGTTCCACCATTTTCGGATTCACATTGAGTTCGTCATCGTAGAGCATAAACGCACGCACGTCGTACTTCCGGTGCATCTCCTCAAGTTCGGAGACGATATTTTCCGTCGTGCGCATGCGGACCCGGCGCAGCATAGGGGATTCCCGTCCGCCGCAGAATCCACATTCGAAGGGGCAGCCCAGTTGGGCGATCATCGAAAGAGCGCGAATTCCGTCAATCGAATAATGGTAGCTGCCCACGTCGACCAAATCGCGCGCCGGAAAGGGGAGTTCGTCCAATCGTTCGTTTGTCAGAAAGAGATCTGATTTTGCGTCATCGGCGTCCACGAGACTCGGGGCATCGGGTTTGATCGCTTCGAAAATCGCGTCTTCGCCGTCGCCTGCGACGAGCACATCAAACATGCCTGCAAGATGGTTGAAGGCGCTTGTCGCCCGTCCGATTGTTGCGAGCCTTTGTTCTCTTTTAGCCGCCGCATTGACCAAGGTAATATGCGGGCCGCCCAGCATCATGCGGGCCTGGGGCGCTTCCTTTCGCAAAACCTTAAGGACCTTGGCCGCAGCCGGCATTTGAGGGGTTGTTGCGGTTAGCCCGAATATTTTCGCGTCCGAGGCGCGCGCATGCAGCGCCGCGACCTCTTCGAAATTTTCGACTCCGGAAAGGTCCAATAATTCAACGGAAATGCCACGATGCTCCAGCATCGCGGCAACGCGCAGAATTCCGAGCGACATGAACACGCGCTCATCGAGAAGGAACCCCGACGGGGGAATTACGAGGCAAATGGGTCTATCCATCAATGTAGTCATATTATAGGAGGCGTTTCAAAAGGGGGCAATGCCGCCAATGTTGCGTATTTAAGGTTTTTTCAGCGCTCCTGCAGCATATCCGCTCGACCACGCCCACGAAAGATTGAACCCGCCGACCTCGCCGTCCACATCGAGCAATTCCCCGGCGAAGAAAAGCCCCGGTATTTTAAGGGACTCCAGTGTTTTCGGATCGACTTCAGAACACTCGACGCCTCCCGCGGTAAATTCGCCTTCATTCCAGCCTCTGGTTTCGGTTACCGGGACCCGCCACCCGGATAGAAAGTCAAACAGGCGTTTGCGGCCCGCCGGTGAGAGGTCGCCGGCGGGGATATCCCCGATTTCCAAGTACGAGAGGATCGCGGCCGGGAGTTTGTTCTGCATAAGTCCGCACAGGCTGAGCGTCAGGCGTTGGTCGGGGCGTTTCTTCCAGCGGGAGAGGAGCGCCTCCTCGATTTCTTTGCGGCTTTTGCGCGGCAAAAATTTCAGTTCGAGTTCGCAATCATTTATCTTGTCGCGGTTGAGGCGAAGCGCGATCGGGCGGCTTACGTTTAATATGGCGGGTCCCGTAAATCCGTATTTAGTGAACATCATTTGATCGGAGTCCCGGCATACTTCTGTGCCGCCGATAATGGCAGCGACTTCCATCTCGGCACGCACGCCGTGAACCTTTTTGGAGACAGGATTTTGAGCGACTAACGGAAGTGCGGTCGCAACGGGTTCTATGATGGTATGGCCGAAGGATTGTGCGATTCCGTAGCCGGAACCGTCGCCGCCGAGCTTCGGGTACGTTTTCCCGCCGGTGGAAAGAATGAGGGTTGAGGATTCTATCCTTCCCTGATTGGTTTTGATTTTAAAGTGATCCCCATCCTTGCGAACCGATTCTACATGTACGCCCTTACGAACTTCCACCTCGGCACGTTGGAGTTCGTCGATGATCAGGTTGAGGACAGTCTGGGCTTGGTTTGTTATTGGGAATAATTTTCCCTTGTTGTTTTTCTTTTCTTCGTAAAGGGGGATGCCGAGCTCCTCAAAAAATTTCTGAATGCATTCATGGTCGAATTGTTTGAGTACCGCGGCGATAAAATCCGTCGGCGCTCCCGAGAAGCGTTCAGGAACGACGTTCACATTCGTGACGTTGCAGCGTCCCGCGCCGCAAACAAGCAGCTTGCGCCCAAGGATTTCCTCGTGTTCAATGAGGATGATTTTAAGTTTAGGATGGTGGCGTCGCGCGGAGAGAGCAGCCATCATGCCTGCCGCACCGGCTCCAACGATTACCACGCAGTCGCGTTTGGCCATCGGGTGAAATGATACCGTATCGCGATGGCCTTGTACCGTTTTTCAAACTTAAAAACGCCTTTAAACGCGTCTGAGGCGGATATTCTCCTTTTCGCGGCAACCGCTCTGCGCATCCCCCCGAAGGGAATCCGCAATTTGCGCGTCGTGAAGCGTTCGATTGATGCTCGCAAGAAGCCGAAGATTCTATTCGTTCTCCAGATTGAATTTTCTTGGGATGGAGCCGCTCCTAAGGGCGCCGATCCCATCGAGCGGTCGTCCCTCGATATTCCCGTATTGAGATTTCCGAAATCAACGTCAAAAGCGCCCGTGGTGGTTGTCGGGGCGGGCCCTGCGGGATTGTTCGCCGCGCTTGCGTTGGCGGAGGCGGGACGTAAAACGATTCTGCTGGAACGCGGCAAACCCGTGGAGACGCGCATGAAGGACATCGGGGCCTTGCGCGCCTCGGGTGTGCTCGACCCTGAGAGCAACGTGTGTTTCGGCGAGGGGGGTGCGGGGGCGTACACCGACGGAAAACTGTATACGCGCGTGAAGCATCCGTTTGTCCGTTCGGTCTTTAAAACGCTGGTTGAGGTCGGCGCTAATCCCGGCATCCTCGTTGATGCTCACCCGCATCTCGGGACCGAAAAACTTGTTGCCATCGTCAAACGGCTGCGCGAACGAATTCTGAAAGCGGGCGGGGAGGTGCGGTTTGAATCCAGGGTCGAGTCCCTTCTGCTCAATGACGGCGCCGCCGTCGGCGTTAAGCTCTCCTCGGGAGAAGAAATCTCCGCGGACGTGGTTGTTCTGGCCATCGGGCATTCCGCACGCGATACCCTTGAGTCGCTGGAGCGCTCTGGTGTACGCCTCGAGGCAAAACCTTTTGCGGTGGGGGTTCGTGCGGAACATCCGCAGGAACTGATCAATCGTTCGCAGTACGGAGCGAAGAAAATTCCGGTGTTGGGAGCGGCGTCGTATGCGTTGACGCACCAGGCAGGCAAACGCGGCATCTATAGTTTTTGCATGTGCCCCGGCGGCTTTGTTGTTCCTTCGCCTACGGAGCCAGGGCTCATGGCCGTCAACGGCATGAGCAACTCAGGACGGTCGACCCAATACGCTAACTCGGGGGTTGTTGTTCAGGTGTCCCCCGAAGATCTCCCGGGCAAGGGGCCCCTCGTGGGAATCGCTTTCCAGCGGCAACTGGAAGCGGCTGCTTTTAAGGCGGTTTCCAAGGAGTATCATGCCCCCGCGATTCGAATTTCCGACTTCCTGAAAGGGAAGGCTTCCGGGTCGCTTGCGGGGAGCAACTTCCGTCCGGGATTGCAAGCTTGCGATATCCGCGAACTTCTTCCAAAATGGGTGTCCGACCCTTTAGTGGAAGGCGTTCGAGCGTTCTCACGAAAACTAAAGGGGTATGACAGCCGGGAGGGCAATTTGATCGCGGTAGAAAGCCGTACGAGTTCTCCGATTCGAATGACGCGTGAAAAAGATTTTCAGGCGGTAGGCATTGCGGGTCTTTACCCGGTGGGGGAAGGGGCCGGTTATGCGGGCGGAATCGTCAGTGCGGCGGTCGATGGGCTGCGTGCGGCGGAGGCTATTTTGACATGAGTTTAACTGACGATGAGCTGAAGCAATTGCGGGAAAAATTTGAGGAAGAGATCGCCGAGCTGGAAGAAAGACTTCCTTCCATGAAGGAACATTCCAAGCCCGTCGAGCCGGACAATGCGATCGGCCGCATCAGTCGTATTGAAGCGATCCAGGAGAAAGAGATGTCCGAGCGCGGGCTGCGGGAAGGGGTCGAACGTCTGCGTGTTCTCAAGGATCAACTCGAAAAAATGGGAACGGACCGCTTCGGCCGTTGTATTGTTTGCCGACAGCCGATTGCCTTCGGCCGTCTGCTGTTTATCCCGGAGACTGAACGCTGCGTCGGCTGCGCATAAGTTCGCCAACATACGTCTGTAACATCCATCCGCTATATTCAGAAGGATGGGAAACAACATTATGGCTGGAATGATTCACATGGACGCGACCGTGCCTCTCGGTCTTCCCGACTGTTACGGCTCGGTCTGCGTCGTTCTCGGTTTTACAGCGGTCGCACTCGTTCTTTGGTTCTGCCCGAACGGATGCGACATCGAGTCTGCAGAATCCGATAGCCGCATTTCCGACCCCGCTTAAGCGGCGGCACAGGCGCGAAGAAGGGTCTTGACCGAAGACCACTCCCGGCGAAGGGGCGCGCCCGCCCGCAGTCCTTCCAATAATTCAAACGGTTCGGCCTTATTCTTCATCTCCCAGCTCCCGGCGCCGTCGAAGTAGAGGCTCTTTTCCTCCGCCCATGGCTTTCGTCGCATCCCCGCGTCCGCTCGCGCGAGCGCCGTTTCGACCGCGTCCACCGCTTCTTGAACAGAGTCTCTGGGCAGCGGTTTATCGCGTCGGTCCGCCCAGGCCGTGACAAAACGCAGGCCGCGCAGCACATCGTAATGATAGAAGCGCGGGAAGCAGGGCTCCAGCCACGCTTCATCGATGATTTTTCCACCGCCGCTGAGAGATCTAAACAGTTTCCGCTTGAGAAGATAGTCCGCACCTCTGTCCAAGAAGGCATTTTCCGCATCCGTCAGCGGTCGGTCGGTGTCAAACAACACGGCCTCGAGCGGCGGCAGGGTGGAGACGATGGAACTATGCGGGGACTGCTTTGTGTAAACGGCTTCGTCGCAATTAAGGCCGCCGTCGGCCAATTGATAGCGCAAAAACCAGGGCCGTAGATGGGGGATGCGACCGTCAACATCCACCCCGCGCCCGGCGAGCACCCGGTACATCGTGCCGAGTGCGCAGTGGCAGGCGACATGCCGATAGGGATCTTTGTCCGGCGGCATTTCGGTCTCCCGAAGAGGGAATAAATCGAGGTAATGGGTGTTCAACGCATCGACCATTGCGTCTACGATGCGTTCCGGAATTCGGGCGGCTTCTCCCAGCTCCCAGAGCAGGGTCATATGCCACCAGGGGGAATCCCATTTCGGCCAATAGGGGTCGCGTTTGATTGATTCTACGGCCTCCTCGGAGGCAAGGTAGTTCAGGGTTCCGTCGAGGATCATGCCTGTATTCTAGCACGAGCGGGGCGAGTTGGCATTTATATTGATTCTCTTTCCATATGAGAGGAAACCATGAAAAACACGGAATTCTGCTGGATGAACACACCGAAACGGCCCGAGCCGATGTGGCTGATTGTAAGGAAGGCCAGCTCCTAAAGCCGCAAAGACGTCCCATTGCCTCTGCGTCTACTCGGGTTCGCCGCCGCTGGGCGGTCCATGAAATACAATGGATGGCGTTGACGGTCTTGACGGCGCTGGTGTGTTTTAAGTTTTACTGCTCCGCATTGCTGTCGCCTTGGTCCGCCGTATGGGCTGGTGCCTGTGTGTTTCTTGGAACGCGAATATATCGACAGGCATTGAGACTGCGGACAATCCTTCGAGGCCGAGGACGGCCGCGACCCTCAGTTTTAATTCGCGAAACCAATAATGTGAGTTCGTTTATTTCCGTTTTCATTTTTATGGGTCTGTTGGCCGCTGTCGCAATCCCAAAATTCGCGGATCTTGTACGGGTCGGCACCGAAGGCGCGACGAAAGGCAATCTCGGAGCCATCCGTTCGGCTCTTTCAATTTATTACGGGGATACCGAAGGCAACTATCCATCCCATCTAGACGCCTTGCTGGTCGGCGGCAAGTATCTTTCCCAAATTCCTCAGGCAAAGCCGGAGCGGTGGCATTCCGATTCCAATCACGTGGTTCTGGGATCAAGTCCGACCGATGTTGGCGGGTGGCTCTACGATCCAAAAACAGGGACGCTGCTCGTAAATTGTACGCATGAGGATCGAAGAGGGAATGTCTGGACCTCCTACTGATCCGTTGCTACGATGGAGGGGTGAAGCGCCTCGTCCTCGCGATTGATCAGGGAACAACCGGCACACGCGCGATGGTTTACAACGAAAACGCTCGTGTCGTCGGCTCCGCTTATCGAGAGTTTAAGCAGTACTTCCCTAAGCCCGGTTGGGTAGAACACGATCCCGAAGAAATATGGCGCGTCACCAAGGCTGTGATGAAGGCTGCGGTAAAGGGGCGCCGCATCGCCGCGATCGGCATTACCAACCAGCGCGAGACCACGGTGTTGTGGGATCGGGTGACGGGAAAGGCCGCGCGGCGCGCGATTGTCTGGCAGGATCGCCGCACGGCGTCCGTGTGTGAGCGGCTTAAAAAGCGCGGGATGGAAAGAACCGTGCGCGCCAAGACCGGGCTTGTTCTGGATCCGTATTTTTCGGCAACCAAAATTCGTTGGATGCTCGACAACGATGCCGGACTCAAAAAGAAGGCTGCCTCAGGGCGTCTCGCTTTCGGGACGATTGATTCCTGGCTGCTGTGGAAGCTCACCGACGGACAGGTGCACGCGACCGATCTCACCAATGCCTCCCGAACCTTGCTGCTGAATATCAAAACCGGGCAGTGGGACAGGCAACTGCTGAAAATATTCGGCGTGCCCAAGAGCCTCTTGCCGCGCGTCCTGTCCTCCGGTTCCGAGTTTGGATGGACGAAGGAGGGTGTTCCGATTCGCGCCATGATCGGCGACCAGCAAGCCGCGTTGTTCGGACAGGCCTGCTACCGTCCCGGGGAAGCGAAGAATACCTACGGGACCGGTTGTTTTCTCGTGAGTAATACCGGAAAAAAATTCGCCCGGCCGCCGCGGGGACTCTTGGCGACCTTGGCGTGCGACAATGTCGGGGAGAAGTCGTTTGCGTGGGAGGGTTCCGTTTTTGTCGCCGGCGCCGCGGTGCAGTGGCTGCGGGACGGACTGGGCCTGATCGGAAACGCCGCCGAGACCGAGCGCCTGGCTAAATCTGTTCCCGATACCGGCGGTGTTGTTTTTGTTCCCGCGTTAGCCGGTCTAGGCGCTCCCTACTGGAATGCATCGGCACGCGGCCTGATTTCAGGACTGACCCGCCAAACCACACGCGCCCATTTGGTTCGGGCCACGCTGGAAGCCATCGCGCACCGCAGTGCCGATGTCATTGAGGCGATGGGCCGGCGTCTTCGCGCCCTGAAGGTTGATGGCGGGGCGACCGCGAACGGATTTCTCATGCAGTTTCAGGCGGACCTATTGGGTATTCCTGTGCTCGTCTCGGAATTTTCAGAATCAACCGCATGGGGCGCCGCAAAATTAGCGGGCATCGGCACCGGTGTTTGGAAACATGCCGCTGCCGCCGACCGCAAATTAAAATACCGTCGATTTCTGCCGAAGATGTCCCGTGCCGAGGCCGCTCGCCGGCGTCGAGAATGGCGCGCGGCCATCGAGCGCACGGCGCGGACATGAAGCCGAAAAGACCGCACCAACGCATCGCCTTAGCCTTTATTTTGATCGGATCCCTCTTGGGCTATCAGGCCGTGAGTGTCTGTTGGTTGTGGGCATGGCCGGCGTTTAATTGTTTATGGGTCGGATGTGCGTATTTTGGAATCGGCGGACAGGTTTTTGGGAAACGCGAAGACGGGACCATGATGTCTGAGGCCGTTTTGCTGCTGCTTCCGTTTCTCCTTGTCACATGGGCGACGTGGTATGTCCAAAACTTTTTCTCTTCGGAAAGCGCAACCAATGAGGTTGCTCCGGGATTGTGGGTGGGGCGGCGCGTATTCAGCCATGAATTGCCGCCGAGTGTTACCCTCGTCGTCGACATGACCTCTGAATTTTCGAACCCGGGTTATGAAAAACACGTCGAATACCTCACGATTCCGACGTTGGACGCGTTTGTCCCGTCAAAAGCCAGGTTTGTCGCTGGGGCGGAGGCGGCTGCAAAACACGAGGGCGGGGTGTTGATTTACTGTGCAAACGGCCATGGGCGTTCCACCGCCATGATGGCTGCTGTGCTGATGAAAAAAAATCTCGTTAAATCGGTGGCCGAGGCTGAACGGCTGGTTGTTTTGGCGCGTCCTCTGGCCGCGTGGCACCCGGCGCAGAGAGCGCTTCTAGAGGCATTGGCGGCGTGAAGAAGAAGCTGAAAATTCTTGTCGTTGATGATGAGGAGCAAATTCGGTGGATGCTTAAGATCGGCCTGGAAGGCTCCGGTTGGGACGTTGTGCATGTTGGAGATGGATTAGCAGCGCTGAAAGAGGTCGAAGCTTCTAAATTCGATTTGATCATTCTCGATATTATGATGCCGGGCATATCCGGCTGGGATACGCTCGGGCGTTTGCGGAAACTTCCCCATCACAAGAAAACACCGGTGTTGATGTTGTCTGCGAAATCAACGCTGGGGGATGTGGAACAGTCCCTCGACCTCGGGGCCAACGATTACATTACGAAACCCTTCGATCTTCCGACCCTGCACGCCAAGGTCGATAAGCTGCTCGGACCTTCCGCCAATCCGTAACCTCCAGGACATTGCGCTTGCGGGCCTCTCCGGTCATCCTCATAAGGATGCGTTATTGGCTGCTCGAAAGCGACGAGCCGGCGGGCCCTTATGCCCCCGACGACCTTGATCAGATCCCCGGTTTTTCGAGGTCCAGTCTCGTTTACCCCGAAAAACGGCTTGACGCCAAGGACGAGCGTTGGCTGCTTGCCGGTGACGTGCCCCAACTCGCGGTCACACTTGCGGCGGTTGAGCGGCGTGCCTTCGCCGGGCGTTATATCGTGCCCGAACCGACGGTTCGTGATCTCCCGGTTCTTGGCGCGATTCTCAAACAATTAGACCGTTTCGAAGAGGATCTGATCGAATTGCGCGGCAATCTTATCGCGCGCCATCAAGAGCTTGTTGAATTGCGGGGGGACTCGGACTCCAGCAGTCACCGCATTGAGGACGCCCAGTCCGAATTGAAGGAGCTTGAGGCCCGGCTTAAGAAGATGGAGCCGCTTGAGGCGGATATTCTGCATTTGCGCGAAGCGAGCATGGAAACAGCGGAAACGGCTCGTCAGGTCGAAAAGAAATTTAATCGGAATGTCGAAGACGTTCGGAAGCGTTTTGAAGCCCTCGAAAATACGGTGGATGCGGACGCGCAAGCGGACGCCCAAGCGGAGATGATGCGGATCTACACCGCCTCCCTTCAGGAGCGGTTGGATAAGTTGGGAGAAGAGCTTGAGGGTGAACGTAAGGCGAGTACCGTTTTGCGCGGAGAACTGGTAAAAATTCGGTCCGCGCATAAAGAAGAACGATCGGCGCGCGGGTTTTTAGCGGGGGGGTCGTTGTTTCTCGTCCCGGAACGTGTCGTCTTTTTCCTGATCCTCGCTCTCCTGCTCGCGGTCGGTTATTTGTTTTTCAAGCTTCGCACGCCTGTGGTTGTTCCTGCCCCTGTCGTTGAGCCGGAGCCAAAACCCGAGCCGCCTCCGCCGCCGAAACCGAAACCCGTGATTCTAAAACCGAAACCCAAAAAAGTGAAGTCGCGCGTGCGGCGCAAACGGAAATCGTCCAAAAAGCGGGCGACCCAAAAGCAGCGTGAGGAACAGGTGCGCAGCACCATTCTCCTTCGTGTGACCGGTGGGGTACCTTCTTCCAAACGTTCCGCTATCGCCGAACGACGGGCGAAGCCGCGGCCGGCTCCTGAACAGCCTAAGAATTAGCTATCCTTCGACGAGAGGGAGATTGTCATGATTAAAATCACCGTTTTAGTGTTCATTCTCGCGGCCTCGCCGGTGAAGGCCTGGGGACCGATCGGCCATCGGGTAGTCGGCGAAATCGCCGAGAATCATCTGTCGGATGCCGCCAAGAAGGGTGTTTCAGATCTGCTTGGAAACGAGACTCTCGCGCGTGCCGGCACCTGGGCCGATGAAATGCGCTCCCATCCCGATAAAGACTATTACGGAAAATTTTCTGCCTGGCATTACGCGACAGTCCCTCTTGGCGATACCACCTATAAAGACGAATTCGCGCCTAAGAAGAAAGGGGATGTTGTCCAAGCGATGCGCAAAATGGAAGCCCGGCTTCGCTCCAAGAAGAGTGATCGCAAATCAAAAATTGAAGCCTTACGGCTGCTCGCGCATTTCATTGGTGACGTTCACCAGCCGCTTCATGTCGGCAACGGCAAGGACTACGGCGGCAATACCTGCTACGTGAAATGGTTCGGCAATCCCAAGAAGCTCCACGCGGTTTGGGATGAGTCGCTGATCGATCATTTGAAGCTGTCCTACACCGAATACGCGGAGTTCCTCGATTTTCCATCCAAGAAACAGATTAAGTCCTGGCAGTCGACGTCGTATGCCGAGTGGACCAACGAATCCGTGAAGATTCGCCCCCGCGTTTATCCGGGCACTGCCAAACCTGAAGAACGCAAGTATTGCGTGAAGGGATGGAAGGCCCGGCCTGATGAAGAGTTGATGCCCAAATTGAAATGGGGCTATGCGTTTAAGCACCGCAAGACGCTGGATGCGCGTTTGCTGAAAGCCGGCGTGCGTTTGGCGGGCGTCCTCAACTCTGTTTTTGAATAAGCGTTGTTGATGAATTTTCGAACCTCGCATTATATTGGGTTTCTTCTCTCGGCCATCTCTGCGTTGGGAATCCTTTTCGGTCCCTTGTCGGCCTCAACCCGTTTCGAAAGTATGGCCCTCTTCATGTTGTCCTGCTTGTTTTTAGCAGTCCTTGTGTTTGCGTGGGCTATTGTCTGCGATATATATTATTGGATTCGTGCCAAGCTCAATTACATCTAGTATGGAGAATCAATGAAAACCGGAATTCTAGCCGTGGCTGCCGTAACCCTTCTTAACGCCAGTGTTTGGGCGGCTTCTTTCTGTACGTCCTGCTGCTGCACGGGCTAAAAAGGCGGTTGTAGTGGTGGCGGGCGGCGTCGATCACGACGCC
>NVTF01000099.1 GCA_002401485.1 Elusimicrobiota bacterium
AGGAGGGGGCCTGCAAAGTCATGATGGCATCCCGAGAACTTTCGAAGATAGCCTGATACCGGCCTTCCGACATTATGCGATCCGTCCGGTCGCGGGCGCAGACTACGAAACCGGCAATCGCCTTGTTTTCCGCAAAATAGGGAAAATACGCCACCTCCATATATTTTTTTCGAGCAAAGGCCGGAAATCCGTACCAATCCTCAAAAGTGACAATTTCGCCGGAGAGCGCCCGGCACCCGTTCGGTTTGATAATTTTTTCGAATAGCTTTTTTCCGAACACGTTCACAACGGATTTCCCGACCAAGTTTTCCGGCTCCGTACCGAAGGCGTCCGCATACGCCGTGTTTACGGCAAGAAAACAAAAGTCTTTGTCCAGAAGCGCCAACATATCGCGCGAGGAAGAAACGATGTGTGCGTACTCGCGCATGCCTTTCTCGGCCTGTTTGCGCTCCGCGATCTCCCGCTGAAGCTTAAGGGTTCGGTCCGCCAAGCGGCGAATCATCGGGTCCACTAAAACGAGAAAAACGATCGCGCCCAGCACGATAACGGCAAGTGCTGCGCCGCCCGCCAACAGGGATAGCCGAAAAAACGGCGCTTCAACCGCTGCCAAGTCGACCTTTCCCACCAGCCCCCATCCGCGTTTCGCAAAAGGAATGTAGGCCGCCACGACCCTCTCGCCTTGATAGTCGAGACCGATCATCGTCCCGGTCTGCCCGCTAAGCGCCCGACGCATCGGCTCCGCCAGATTGGAGTCAAGAGCAATAGTATCGTGACGGTCGCGACCGGATCCGGGTTTGCCGGACAGGAGAAAGACAATCCCGTTGCCCTCCCGCTTGGCGAGGATGAATTCAGGCGGCATACCGGGCCTGCCCAGGCTCGCATAATAACCCGCCACCTGCCGCATGGTCGCGATGTCAATGGTCTGGGCATCATCAGGATGGCCGTAGGCGGGATCACGGGAGGCCAGAATGGACGCAGTCCCCTCCCAGCAGGTAATCAGGGTCAACAAGACGGATTTCTTATGTTCAATCGCCGAATGATGGAGCTCTCGAACGACTTGGTAGGCCCCCGTAAACGCAACCACGGCGATCATGATCATGGAGAGGGCGAACACTTTCCGACGCGAACGCGTGGAAATATCAATACTATCTCTCTCGTTCAGTGCCCCTCCGAGGCAAACCCAGGTCAGGATACCGATAACGAGTGTCAAAAATCCTAATGCCGAATGTACAGCCATGGCGGTTAACAGCCCACTCGTGCCGACCCAAACGGTGGTTGCGAGGCTACCCTTATAGTTTCCGTTTCAGCAAAGCTCTTCTTAACCGTCCTTGCCAGTCGAATGGGGATGGGGGTTCAGAATCGCACTCAGCGCCTTGGAAACGTCCACAACCCTGTACGGTTTGGGCAGCACCCCTGAAAATCCGTGATTCACGTGCTCCTGCATAACAGGGTCGATGGAGTATCCGCTAGAAACGACGACCTTGGCATCGGGGATCAATGCCTTCAGTTTCCGGACCGTCTCCTTGCCTCCCATGCCTCCTGGGATGGTCAGGTCCATGATCACAACATCAAACGGATTCCCGGCCGCTGCGGCCTTCTGGCATGCCTCCAGCGCCTCTTTTCCATCGACCACGATCTCGCTTTCATAACCCAAGCGCTTCAAAAGTCGGGAGAGCACCTTGGCGATCATGGGGTCATCATCCATGACCAGAATTCTTCCCGACCCCATCTTGATCGATGCAATTTCCGTCTTGGGAGAAAGGTCCAAAGACGTTGCCGCCGGCAGCAAAAACCAAAATGTTGTGCCGACCCCCATTAACGAGTCCACTCCCAAATACCCGCCGTGCTTCGCAATAATGGAATGACACATGGCAAGCCCCAATCCCCGCCCCTTCGCCTTGGTACTGAAATAAGGATCGAATATTTTCAACAAGCGGCTCTCGGCGATCCCAACACCTTCATCCTTGACAGACACTCGAACATAACGACCGCTCGGCAAGGAGGTGATTTCCCGTTCATCGAGGGTTGCCATTGATGCGCTGACCCTAATGATGCCGCCCTCCGGCATCGCTTGTGAGGCATTGAGAATCAGATTTTGAAGAACCTGGGACAACTGATCCTTATCCGCCATCACCGGAAGAAGTTTTTCGTCAATGGAAAAAACGCACTTTGACGTAGAGCCGCGTGCCGCAAAAATACAAACCTCCTCCAGAATCTGCGCCAGAGAGAGCACATGAATAACCGGTTTGCCTCCCCGCGCAAACGTAAGCAGCTGATGGGTCAGGCCTTTGGCACATACACAGGCTTCCTGGGATTCAACGATGAGAGCCCGAAGTCCGGGGCTGGCGGTGGCATCCTCTTTCGCCAGCGAAAGGTTGCCCAAAATAGCAGTGAGGATGTTGTTAAAATCATGCGCGATGCCGCCGGCGAGCACACCAAGCGATTCTAACTTCTGAATGGTCAGCATCACCTCCTCACTTCGCTTTCGATCCGTAATGTCCCGGATATTGGCTTGGATGACCCGGCCTCGGCCGCGCCAGTTCTTCAGGCTGGCCGGCTGGACTTCCACGGGAATTCGCTGGCCTGTTTTGGTTACAAGAATGGTCTCAAACAGCTGCAGCTTACCCTCAATCAGCCGTTTGCGCCGTTGCTGGGACGCTGCCCTCCCCACACTCGGAAAAAGAATCACGGCCTTGGCTTCGATCAATTCCTTTTTCGAGTAACCCGATAGCTGCAACAGCCGCTTGTTAACATCAAGGATTTTCCAATCCTCATCTAAAATATTAATCGCATCGCCGGAATTGTCGAAGGCGGTTTTGTAGGCCTCCTCACTCTCTCGGAGCGCGATCTCTGTCTCCGCGTGTTCGCAGGCATCGACCTCCAATCCAGCATGACGCGCGATGCCAAGAAGCATCCGGACGGCCGTTTGTTTCAGGTTCATAATGAAAATCGGTTCCCATTTATCCGCCAAACACAGTTAAAAAAGAAGACGGAAGGTCTGCGACTGCAGGGACGGCACTGGAAGGAAGTGGGTGAAAATTCCTTGATCGTGCTGAAGGCGGGACAAATCGAGTATTATGGTTCAAAATGACCCATTCCCGCTCACGCCTCCAACTTACAATGCTCGGCTGCATGTATCTCGGTTATGGAGCGATGATGATCTGCCGTCAAATGGTGACGATCCTCAGCCCCGCACTGCTTGCCGATGAAAGCCTGGGTTTAACGAAAACAAATATCGGGGATTTTCTGGCCTACGGGACCATCGGGGCGCTGGTCGGAAAACTAATCTGGGGACCGCTCGGGGACCGCATAGGGGGGCGCCTGACCTTCCTGCTCGGCATTCTTCTATCCGCACTGCTCGTTACCGCGTTTGGCCTCTCCCCAAACGTGACCTCATTTACCGCTTTCAGCTTTCTGCTCTACTGCACCAAGTCTTCGGGCTGGCCGGGCATGACGAAGCTCGTCGGAGAATGGTATCACCCGCAGAAATACGGACGGGTCTGGGGCATTCTTTCGACCAGTTCGCGCGCAAGCGTGGTTCTAGGCACCTTGGCCTTCGGTTGGCTGCTGGGCATGACCGGATGGAGAACCGTTGCCTTTACAGCGACGGGGGTCTCTCTGGCAATCTTCATCGGCTGTTATTTCTTTCTCCAAGACAAACCCTCGGATCCCGGATTTCTCGCAGCGGACGAAGAGAAGAATGAGGACGCAGGAAGAATAGAGGAAGCCGCTCAGGCTCTAAAAAACAAACTCAACCACCCGCTGAACGGAACCACTCTCATCCAAGGATTATCTGCCTTCGCAAAGAGCGAACGATTCTGGTTTGTGGTTGTGATGCTGATGGGTTTAACCTGCCTGATGGCATTCCTGGATTTCGTGCCGATTTATTTGATGGAAGTCTTCAAACTCAGTCCCTCCAAAGCGGCCATGGCCTCTTCCGTTTTTCCGATGGGCTCCTTATTGGGGCTGGTGGCGTCGGTCGCTTTCTACGATCGGTTCTCCAAGAAGGGCCTGCGTCGGGCTCTCACAATCGCCCTCTGCGCCGCGACCGGCTGTGTGCTCACCCTCCAATTCCTGCCCTCTTTTGGGCTCGGCCCCGAACTTAATTTTCCCATCGCCTTGGCAATGATCCTGTTGTTTGGGATCATGACGTCGCCCGCCTACTACATCCCCATGAGCATCTTCTCAATTGAGTTCGGGGGGCCCCATTCGGCTTCCTTGGTTTGCCTGATCGATGCCTTTGGGTTTGCGGCAAGCGCCTCTTTCGGGTTTATCGGAGGCCGCCTGGCGGACAGCCAAGGAGGATGGAACAGCTTTATGACCGTATTGGTCGGGATCTCGATTGTCACCACCATCGCTGTATGGCTCTTCATGAATGCTGAAATTCGAGCCTCCACCCCCCCTGCGGAATAACGTCATTTTCGGCGGTTTTAGGGTAGATTTATCGTGCTATAATATTTATAAGTAAATACGAGCAGCGCGAATACCGTCTTTTCGAAGAAGCACTTTTCTAAAGCCAGTAAGTCGCAAGCTTAAAAACAATAGACTTACGTACAGTCAAAGAGGATTAATAGCATGAAAGGCACAGTAAAGTGGTTTAACGATCAGAAGGGATTTGGATTCATCACGCCGGAAGACGGTTCCAAGGATCTTTTTGTTCACCATTCGTCCATCCAAGCCGACGGTTTCAAGACCTTGGCCGAAAATCAACAGGTTGAGTTTGAAGTCGAGCAGTCCGACAAAGGACCGCGCGCCGCAAACGTCAAACCTCTGTAACCGCTTCATTGATAAAAAAAAGGCCCGCACCCAACGGTGCGGGCTTTTTTTATGCTGATTTTAATACTGATAAACGTCGCCAAAAATAAAATCGGGCATCGTTTTCGCAAGGGCAACTACCCAGCGAGCAAATATCGTTTGACTCACAATGCTATTCTACCCCTTCATAAGATGGTGTAACATATAAACGATTCAAGCCACAGACATTTAAGCGTATGACACTTATAGTTCTATTCGCCGCCACCTGCTTTTTAGCCTATTCCAACGGTGCTAACGATAACTTCAAAGGCGTCGCGACCTTGTTTGGCAGCGGCACCATGGACTACAAGAAAGCGCTTCGCCTGGCGACCGCCACGACCATTGCGGGATCGATGGCGTCAATCTTTTTCGCTCAGTCCTTGCTTAAAACCTTTTCCGGAAAAGGACTCGTCCCTCCCTCGCTGGCCGGATCTCCCGAGTTCCTATTGGCGGTCGCGCTCGGCGCGGGTCTCACGGTGATGCTGGCCACGGTAATCGGCTTTCCAATATCAACGACGCACGGGTTAACCGGCGCTCTGGTCGGCGCCGGCCTGATGGCCGTCGGGACCGAGGTTAATATTTCGGTTCTCGGTTCAAAGTTTTTCCTTCCGCTCTTGGTGAGTCCGTTCCTCGCGCTGCTGATGGCCGCTCTCCTCTACTCCCTCTTTCGGTATATCCGCATCAATCTGGGCATCGGCAAGGAATGGTGCGCCTGCGTCGGAGAAGTGGAAACCGTCACCCCCATCCCTCAGCCCGGCCCGACCCTCTCGTTGTCCGTCATTCGAACCGTTGATCCGACGATTGATTCCAAGGAGAACTGCATCCAGCGTTATTCCGGAACCTTCGTCGGGGTCAATACACAAACGATGGTCGACGCGGCGCATTACACGAGCGCCGGGCTTGTTTGTTTCGCGCGAGGACTCAACGATACGCCTAAAATCGTGGCGCTCCTTCTCGTGATCCAGGCCTTCAGCATCCAATGGGGCATGGCAGCGGTTGGTTTCGCAATGGCCTTGGGCGGGCTTCTTCATGCCCGCAAAGTCGCTGAAAAAATGAGCAAAAAAATAACGCCCCTCAACCACGGTCAGGGATTTAGCGCCAACGTCGTGACCGCGTTTCTAGTCATCGTGGCAAGCCGCATGGGTGTTCCGGTCTCAACAACCCATGTTTCCGTCGGCTCTCTCTTTGGGATTGGAGGGGTGACGGGACAAGCCGATACCCGCGTCGTGCGCGACATTCTGATGTCGTGGTTTCTCACCTTGCCCATCGCCGCTGCATTCAGCGCTGCGGCGTATCTCACCGCTGCCTCCCTCGGGTAGCCCCGTCTTTTCTATACTAGGCGTATGACTCGATCCGAGAGGTCACCCATCTCGATTCGCTTCGTTCTGATACGGCCCGCGGACGCTCTCAACATCGGAGCGGCGGCGCGCGCCGTGACAAATTTCGGCCTCACCGATCTCGTTGTTGTAGACCCTCGTCCGCGGGGATGGCGCCTCGCCCATACCTCTTCGCGCTACGGGTCGAAACTTCTTTCCACGACTAAGAAAATGTCGCTGGAAGAAGCCTTGGCCGATCGCGACCTCGTAATCGGAACGGACTCGGAGGACGACCGCGCCGTCCCGCGCAGGACCATCACCCTGCCGAGATTGAACAAATTGAGAGGGAAACGAATCGCGGTCCTTTTCGGCCCGGAACGCGACGGTCTCAACAACGAAGATTTCTCTCACTGCCACGCGCTCCTTCGCATCCCGACCGAGGCGGCCGCTCCCTCTATGAATCTCGGACAGGCCGTCGCACTCATCGCCTATGAATTCTCCCGGCCACGGTTGGAACACTCTATGAAGGAACCTAAGCTGCCTCCCCCCAACGGCGTTCTCATGAAGGCCCTTGTCGATTCCGCGATGATCGGGATGAAAAAGACGCGCATTAACACCAATCTTAGCGAAGCAGCGCGTCGCCGGAAGGTCCGCAACGGACTGAAACGCTGGAACCTTTCGCGTCCCGATGCCGCCTGGCTGCGCGGCTTGCTGGAGAAACTCTCCCGCCCATGAGCCTCCGCCTGCGGATATCTCTTGTCATTCTTGGCCTCATGGCTCTGGCCCAGGCCATGTTTGGCAGCGCGTATTTCATCCTGCAGCGCCGCGCCGAACTCGCCGACACCTACAATCGGTCGATGGAGACCCTGCGTCTGGCGGCGGCAGTGTGTCATGAATCCTCGCTCACCGACGATTGGACGAAAGCCAACTCCCACCTCTCGTTTTTGCGCGAAGACCCAACGGTACGGTACGCAAGCTGCACCGATACAAAAGAACCAATTCCTTCCGGGGTGCGGGAATTCTCGCGCTATTTTGAACTCAAGGATGGAAGCCGCTCGCGTGCGCGGATCGGATACAATAACGCAGCCGTAAACGCGGCCGTGCATAGCCGATTGAGAGGCGCCATTTGGGATATGGCGAGCATCGCCTCCATCACCTTATTTTTCGGACTGCTCGTTGCTTTATTCGTCGCACGAACGCTGACCCGACCCATCGAGGCCCTAGCCAAAGGTGCCCGCGCGGTCGGCGAAGGTGATCTCGAGTATCGGGTGCCCGCTGACGGCAGGGAAGACGAACTCGAAACACTACGTGCCCGTTTTAACGCCATGGCGGAACGACTCGCTGAAACCGACCGCATGAAACGAAACTTCATTCAGAACTTCACCCACGATCTGAAAAATCCGCTTTCCGGCATTAAGGCCTGCATCGAAACCCTGCATTCGGGAAACTCGGGCCCCATCAACGGCAAACAACGCAAGTATCTCGAATCCTCTCTCGCCGCCTCGGAACGCTTGTGGGATTATTTGGACGACATGTTGTCGGTCATGAAGCTGCAAACCGGCCGCTTCCCGATGGACGTGCAGTCCGTTGAAACCGCTCGCCTGTTGAAGGAAGCGATCGAAGGATTCTCGATTCGAGCCGAGAATTCCCTGATCACGCTCAAGGTGGACTTGTCGCCGAACCTGCCTTCGGTAAAAGCAGACGAGCAGCTGCTCCGTCGTGTTTTGGACAACCTGATCGCAAACGCACTCAACTTCACTCCCCGCGAGGGGACAATCACCCTGTCGGCTCACCTCCGCGACGGACAGGTTCGCGTGGACGTTCACGATACCGGTCCCGGCATCCCCAAGGATGAACTCGAAGAAATTTTTGAAAACTTTTACCAGGTGGAACGAAACAAATCCCGGGGCCGAACACCGGGAACAGGCTTAGGCCTCGCGGTATGCCGCAGCATCGTTGCGGAACACGGAGGCAGGATTTGGGCTGAAAGCCCGGCAGACGGCGGGACTCGGTTTCGATTCACCCTGCCAGTGGTATACTCAGGCAATGCCTGAAGAAATTAAGCCCCCTCCGCCCAAACCCTCACCGTTTGAAGCGGCCGAGTGGCGCAACATCATCGCAGCGCTGATTTTTGCGACCCTTACCCTATTTTCCATATGCGCGCTGTTTTTAAGGGACGAGTACCTAGCCACGACCCTCCTCTCAAGCATCGGCATGCATGCGATCGGCGCGCGCGCCCCGGCGGTTCTCTTTTGTTTGGTGCGCGGCATTTCACCGACCGCGACACTCTTCTTTAATTTTTACATTGAAATCCTCATTGTCTTCCTTTGCTACTACACCTTCGTGCTCGTCGTGCGTGAAGGACTTGAATCCAAGTTTCTCCACCTCGCTGCGAAACAAGCGGAAGCCGCCGCCCAGGCCAACAAACATTGGGTAAAAAAGTTCGAAGACGTCGGTCTATTCCTCCTCGTCGTCGCTCCGTTGCCGATGACCGGACCCGTCACGGGCGCTATCGTCGGATACCTTCTTAATCTCCGGCCGCACGTGACCTTTGCGCTGGTGTTTACAGGAACCTTCGCGGCGAACGCCGTTTACGTCATTCTAGGCCAAGCGGTGTTAACCCAGATGATCACCTTCCAAAAGGAATATCAAGAAGTCGCGACGATCTCCATCGCGGTGATCATCGCGGCGTTTACGATTTTTCATGTCCGAACGATCGCGAACTGGGTGGAAGAGAGCGTTTCCGACGATCCCGTCGATTAGCCCTCGTCGTTTAAGCCAAGCCCGCGCTCATAACGATCATTCATCTGTTTGGAAGAACGCTTGAAGTAGAATTGCCACTTTAGCCCCTGATTGAGCGCAGCCTGACGATAAACGCCATTGGTCGTGAATCGAACGGCGGAAGTCATCACGCGAAACGGAAGGATTTTCGGGCGGCACTGTTCCCGCAATATATAAGAAAGCTCCGTGTCTTCAAAAATCTCAACCGGCGGGATCGGCCGCGTCAACAAGCGGCGCTGAAAGAAAATGCAGTGGTCGAGATAAAGGATGCCCGCAACGGGTCCGCGGAAATTGTTCGACCACCAACTGGTAAATCGCAGCAAGCCGTGTTCGGCATCAAACTCGTGTTTAAAGCCGCCCCACGCAATCTCTTCGGCGTGGTCCCGCAGCCATTCGAGACCCGCTTTGTCAACGATAGAACGTGGATGGTGCAGGAGAATTGTATCGTGGGACGCGGCCTCAATGCCGCGCTGCAGCCGTTCGGCGCGGGTTTTGCCTTCCGCCCGCAGGACCTCCAGGCCTTCCACTTCAGCCAGGCGGGCCTCAATACGGGAAAGCCACTCCGTTTTGTCTTTGTGGGAAACCGGCAAAACGACTGAAACCACCGAGGAACTCCTATGTGCTGCAGGAAGCGCCGCCAAGGACGCAAAACGAAGCGCAGCTCGGGTGCACCAGACTCACAGGCTTCCAGCTTTCTTTGAGGGTTTTACCCATCGCAAATCGCTCATCGTAGGCGATGAGCGTGCAGGCCTGGACGGTGGGCGCGTCATCGCCGTTTCGCTTAACAACCATCCGCGAAGAGGCGCACATGATGTTCGCTGGTTCCTTGTGCAGGATCTCCCAGCAATCAGTGGTGATCTCGGGAAAATCACGGCTCCCATCCATCTCGGGAAAAATGACGAGATGATTGGCGTTTGAGGAATCGAGATCAGACTCGAGTCCTTTAAACAACCCTTGATAGCCGGCCAATGCGGAATCGCGGGGCTCATCGGTCAACGAACGACCCGCCACATTCACTGAAAAACCATTATCGCAAAGCCAGCGCAGTCCCTCGAGCGCGATGGAGAAGGAGCCTTTGCCTCGCTCTTTGTCGTGAACTTCGGAGGAATGGTGATCGAGAGACACCCGCATGCGCAGCGCGACCCCGTACTTCTCTTTGACAGCCAACAATTCCTTGCGCCGGTTCATCAGAGGCTTCATGGCATTGGTCAAGACAAGAACTTCATGGCCGAATTCGAGGCTCGTCTCGATCATTTTAACCATATCGGGGTTGAGAAACGGCTCCCCCCCGGTAAAGCCTATCTCGCGAGTCCCAAGTCCTTCCCGCTTGATCTCATGGAGAAAAGCCCGGACCTCTTCAACTTTCAGGTATTCAAGACGGTTATTTTTCGGAGAAGACTCGATGTAGCAGTTTGAACATTCAATATTGCACAGCGTGCCGGTGTTGAACCAAAGGGTTTCCAGCTTCCGGGGATCGACCGTTGCCCGGCGCTCGCCCTTGGCCGTCGTCTCTGGATCAACCCATTTAGCAGCAGCTGGCATTGCCGTTTCCGCTTGATTGCGTTGTTGTTTGGAATGGAACATCGACCCCGCAATCCTTGAAAATTCCATAGTGCTTAGATGGTTCCCCGACAAACTCAAAGTGCTTCTTGAAACGCGTCCCGGAAAGCATGAGCGATGAGTTGGCGCAGACCTCATGCGCTTTCCCTTTGAGAAAGCGATGATGATCATCGAGATCGAAATATTCCGGGGATTGTGCAAGTGTACCCTTGTAAACAACCGCTTGACCGTAGTCTTCGCAGGCATCTTCGAGACCGGGGAGCTTGAACAATCGGTAGGTGGCCGAATAAAATCCAATATGACCCGCTTTCTTTTGCAATTCAATATTGCCTAATTCCAGCGGGCGCGATTCGACGAGTCGCGGATCGGAAAACCCGGCGCCCTTCGCCAGCCGCAGAAAATCATTCCAATACAGAGCCCCTGAGAGGCATTCGCCATAAAGAACCTTATCTTCTTGGAGCTCCACGGGGATACGCCGGTCGGCGTACACATCGGAGAAATAGAGTTCCCCGCCGGTCCTTAGAACACGCCACGCCTCGTCCAGAACAGACTTCTTGTCTTTGGCGAGATTGATCACGCAATTGGACACGATCAAATCAAAAGAATCGTCCTCGAGGCCGACCTCTGCCAATCGTTCAATATTTCCTTTCTTGAATTCGACGTTTGATTTTCCGTATCCGAACGTCTGCGCGTGGTACTCAAGATGTTTATTGGCGACAGCAAGCTGCTCTTCGGTCATATCAATGCCGACCACACGCCCTTTTTCGCCAACCAGCTGGGATAAAACGTAGCAATCGCGCCCCGAGCCCGATCCCAGATCCAGAACCGCCAGACCGTCTATCTCATGGGGAACGGTCAAACCGCAGCCGTAATAGCGGGATTGGACCTCATCATGGATTTTGCCCAGCGCCTTGCGGATATACTCCGGAATGGATCCCGGGTCGCAGCAGGCATTGGTTTGCAGGTCCGCGCTTGATTCAAGCGTTTTTCCGTAATATTCGCGGACATTTTCTTCCACTGTTGAAGCCATAAACCCTCCGATTGTCTAAAAACGGTTGATACATTCTATCGTTAAATGAGTGCGGCGGAAAGGGCTGAAGTTACACCTATGAATTTCCCCATTGGGCCTATTCAGGCATAGGTCTAATGGGGTAGAATAGGATCCTATGAAAAACTCACTTTTCGCCCTAATCGCCGTTGCCGTATTCGCCGCCCCAGCGGCCTCCGCATCGATTGAAGGCCTGCGCTCCAGCGTTTCGCTCGCTGCCCCCAAAGCTCAATTCGGATTTAAGGCCAGTCGCTACGTTTCCCTAAGCGGTTGGGTCAACCTGCGCGGCAGCGGATTCGTTCACGAAGGCAGCAACTCTGTCCGGATTGATCTCACAGGCAATGCCCGCCTGAGCGGCGCCGGCGCTTCGACCGACACCGTCTGGATCCGGGAAAGCGTCAACATCTACCTCCTCAAAGGCCAAACCTTCGTAAACGAAACCGTCCATGTCTCGGAATATGTTTCGGTCTACGACCGCGGCCGCTACGTCGGCAGCACCAATGTCTCGGGCACGATTCGCGTCTCAGGAACCGTATCCGGGAGCTCCCTGCGCCTCTCGGGATCGGGCAATCTCCGCGGCTCATTGTTTGTACGCGACCCGCGCTGATCCGCGGTGAAGCCCGGCCTATGCCTGCGATGCATGCATCGGAAAATTCTGACCACCAGATCTAAGAATGCGATTACGCTCTGCGGCCTGGCCGCCTCAAATCCTAAATATCCTAAATTCCCCACGTTGCCTGTGCTTGAATGTAACGGTTTTGAGAGCATCGGAGCCTGGTCTTTCGGCGATACTCCCGAGTTGGCGGATAAATTAGGCGCACTCGTTTTGGCCGGGAAGAAAACGGCGACAAGCGGACTCAAGATCCTTTACGAAAAGGATCAGGAACCAATACCTCAGCCCGGAGACCTCTCCATCATTCTAAATTCCCGCAAAGAACAGATCTGCGTGATCGAAACGACGGAAGTGATTATTCTTCCTTTCTCGGAAATCGGAGAAGACATCGCACGAGAAGAAGGAGAAGGCGATTTAAGCCTCGAGTACTGGCGCCGGGTCCATAAGGAATACTTCTCGAAATACTGCGACTTCAAGGACACCATGGAAGTCATCGCCGAACGCTTCCGCCTCGTCGAAAAGCTTGCCTAAAGCTGCCAGGCACCGCGTGCGTCTGTTGCGTTTAGGGCGTTAAAAAACGGAGCACTCAGGCGTCCAGGGCGGGACGCATACCGCGATAAAAACGAGCGGTTCTTCCCCATCATTGAATATCTGATGCTTTTTCTTGGGGAGGATCACGACGCCGTCGCCTGGGTCTAAAAGGCTCTCCTGACCGTCGATCACCATACGTGCCGTTCCAGATAGGATGTAATAACTCTCCTCAGCGGTGGGGTGATGGTGATTCAGTGAGGATTTCCCGGGGGAAATTTCGATATGCGCCAAACTGTGCTTAACGCCATCGGGGCCGATTGCGTTGCCAAAAAACTCACGGACGGTTTCGCCGTGCTCTGACGACAACGGTTTTGTCTCGCCCTTAAGACGGATCGTCATCCGGCTTTTCCTGAGGAGCCACTTCAACGGCATCCGCCATCAAGGTTAACTCGACCCGGCCTTTCTTAATTATGTGCGGTTTCCTGCCGGCAGCCGCCGCCCGATCATCTTCATAATGCTGCGCGGCCTTGCGGGAAATACGCTTCACCATCAGGGTGCCTTGCACCAACGCGCGACGACCCGCGATATCCTTGGGAACAAAGTATTTATATTTCTTAAATTTAATCCGGACCAGGGCATCACTCTCATCGCCCGTCAAAACCAACCAGCACCCCTTATTCATGCACACGCTGGTCACGCGCCCTTCAACCAAAACATCGGTATTTTTAAGTTTCTTCGAATGCGCGGAACATTCATCAACACTGATTACATCGGTTTTTTCGAGGACTCCCCGTCGTACAACGCCATCGGCATCAACAGCGTTTCGAGCATCCTCGGAAAAACCAGCATGCCGTCCCGCCGTCGCGACCACAGGAATGAGAACTAGAAGTGAGAGGAATCGTTTCATGCGTTCATTGTAGAATATACCTATGAAAACTGACGCCCCGCGCCTGCGCCGCCGCCGCGGCCTTTACAAAGAAATCGATTTGCCTTCCATCAAAGACGCTGTCTTCTATGAAGATTTCGACATAGCGTACCGGGCCCTCTGCGCGATTCTTTTTAACTTCTCCTCCTCGGGCCATCCAGGCGGCAGCATCTCAGCGGGAAAAACAATGGCCGCGCTCATCTTCAAAACGATGGACTACGATTTTGCCAAACCCGACCGGGAAGACGCCGATATCATTATTTTTGCCGGCGGCCATAAAGCCATGGGAATGTACGGCATGTGGGCGATGCGCGATGAGCTCGTCAAAGCCGCCAATCCCAAACTCCTCGCCGGCGTCAAACGACGTATGCGTTTTGAAGACCTGTTGGGCTTTCGCCGCAACCCGATGCAAGGCACACCGCTCTTTAAGAAATTCAAATCGAAACCCCTCGACGGCCACCCGACCCCAATCGTGCCGTTTGTTCCCGTCGCAACGGGCCCGAGCGGCGTCGGGGTATGTTCCGCAGTCGGTCTCTCCATCGGGGCCAAGGACATTTACGGAGCGGACGCACCGAAGGCGCATATCATTGAAGGCGAAGGCGGTATGACGCCCGGCCGCGTGCACGAAGTAATCGCCGCCGCCGTCACCAACGGTCTATCCAATCTCTGCATGCACATCGACTGGAATCAAGCTTCCATCGACTCCGACGCGGTCTGCGCTCTCGATGGTGTTCCCGGCGACTACGTTCAGTGGGATCCTGTGGAGCTCATGCGCCTTCACGACTGGAATGTCGTTTACGCCGGCAACGGCCACGAGGCCGGCAATGTTCACGCCGCGCTTGAAGAGGCAGCAAAAATGGACAACGGCCTTCCCACCGCCATCGTGTATCGGACCGTAAAAGGATGGCGATACGGCGTCGAAGGAAAAAAATCTCACGGGGGCGGTCATAAGTTCGGGTCCGAAGGTTATGACGAGGCCCTCCGCCCCTTTGAAGAACGCTTTAAGATGAAATTCCCCCGTCTAGAACAGGGGCTCGATAAAAAGGCGCATGAAGAAGCCTATTGGGCGACCTTGTCAGCGATGAAGAAAGCGCTCGTTGCCCACCCCGGCATGGCTAAAACCGCCGCCGCAAAGGTGGCCGCGGCACAAGACCGACTCAACAAACGCGGGAGAACACCCCGCTCGGGCCCGAAGCTGTCGAAGATTTAT